>CAYUBP010000133.1:0-4393 GCA_964443115.1 uncultured Dehalococcoidales bacterium
CCCCCGTGTCAACTACACTATGGGCAGCACGTGAGGTAACAAGCCATGATATGCCCGGTCTGCGAACGGGACATGATAGTCATTGAGTACCAGAACATTGAGCTTGACCACTGCGCCAGTTGCAAAGGCGTATGGCTTGACTCTGGAGAGCTTGAACTCCTGCTGAAGTCGCACCAATTTGAAGAAGCAAAACCGTTTCTTGATGGCGTCCTCGGCTCCCCGGAAGCCGCCACCACGGAGAAAGAGCAAAAATGTCCGGTCTGCGACCACAGGATGAAGAAAGCAGCCATCGGTGAGCAGCACAGGATACTGATTGACCTGTGCCCGCGAAAACACGGGCTGTGGCTGGACGGGGGCGAGGTCTCCCACCTGGTAAGGCATATTGCCGGGGAACACCAGCTGAACGGTCCCGGGGAAGAGGTCATCAGCTATCTGGAAGAAGTATTCGGAGCACCGAAAAAATAGATAAGGAGGTCCCAGATGTTAGCCCTTTGGATTATCCTCGGTATCGTAGTTGTCCTGCTCGTGATTTTCATGGCTACCTACAACGGACTGGTACGGCTACGCAACCAGGTGAAGAATGCCTGGGCGCAGATTGATGTCCAGCTCAAACGGCGCTATGACCTCATCCCCAACCTGGTAGAGACCGTGAAAGGCTACCGGGACTTTGAGCGCGAGACGCTGGAAGCGGTCACCAAAGCCCGTAACGTCGCCATGCAGGCATCATCGGCGGGCGCCGCCGAGCGAGGCAAGGTTGAGGGTGAGCTGAGCTCAGCCCTCGCCCGCCTCATGGTCGTGGTCGAAAGATACCCCGACCTCAAAGCCAACCAGAACTTCCTGGCGCTCCAGGAAGAGCTCGCCTCCACGGAGAACAAGATAGCCTTCTCCCGCCAGTTCTATAACGACTCGGTGCTGAGGTATAATAATAAGACGCAGATGTTCCCCTCCAACATCATCGCCGGCATGACCGGTTTTAAAGCCGGCGAGTTCTTTGAGGTCACCGTGGCAGCCGAGAGAGAGGCGCCCAAGGTCAGCTTCAGCTAAGCTATGTGGGAACAGATAAGGTCCAACCGGGTAAGGTCGGCGGTACTGGTAATCGCCATGGGCGTGTTACTGGTACTGCTGGGCTATTTCCTGGGGCTGTACTTCTTTGACAGCGCCATCAGCGGGCTGGCTATCGCCCTCGCCGTGTGGCTGGTCATGAGCCTAATCGGCTACTTCCAGGGGGACAGCCTGCTGCTCAGCATGTCCGGCGCCCGCAAAATCAGCCGGGATGACCACCCGCGCCTGTATAACATTGTTGAGGAGATGAAGATTGCCTCCGGGCTGGAGAAGATACCCGATATATATATTATTGACGACCCGGCGCTCAATGCCTTCGCCACCGGCAGAGACCCCAACCGGGCAGCCGTGGCAATCACCTCCGGTCTGCTGGAGAAGCTTAACCGGGACGAGCTCCAGGGTGTCATTGGTCACGAGATAGCCCACATCAAGAACCGCGACGTGCTGCTCATGGCAATGACCAGCGTGCTCCTTGGCACCATCGTTATCATCGCCTGGTACGGGTCACGCTTCCTGATTTTCGGCGGAATGGGCGGGCGCAGAAGCTCAAGGGGAGGCGGGGGCGGCGGCGGGCAGATTATAATACTGGTAGTAGCCCTGGTATTCATGATACTGGCGCCGATTATGGCGCAGTTCATATACTTTGCCATATCCCGGAAACGGGAATACCTGGCGGACGCCTCCTCTGCCCTCTACACCCGCTACCCAGAGGGGCTGGCTTCGGCGCTGGAAAAGCTGGCGGCATCAAGCGGTGAGCTGAAGCGGGCTAACCAGGCAACAGCCCCGATGTACACCGTCAACCCCTTCCGCAAGCACGGCAGGAGTGCCAGCGACCTCAGCAGCACCCACCCGCCCATCTCGGAAAGAATACGCATCCTCCGCGCCATGGCGGGCATCTCTTACGGCGACTATGACCAGGCTTACCGCAATGTCCGGGGCGGTAAAGGCGTTGTGCCGTCTTCGGCTATCGCCGCCGGGGTGGCACCACTGGCAGCGGCACCGAGAGCGCCGTCAGAGGACCTCAGCGAGATAGGGCGCGCCCGTGAGACATCGGACGTGATGTGGCGGCTCGCCAAATACAAGACTGTTGACTGTGACTGCGGCGCCAGGCTGCGCGTGCCCCCCGGATTTAGAGAGCCGAGTATCACCTGCCCGCACTGCGGTAAAGTACACCGGGTCTAGCCAGACCCGGGTGCTTCTACCAGAAGCGGGCGGTATTGATATGAGACTGGAAGCGTCTCCGCTCCGCAAGCTCCTGGCCGATGTGGTCAGGATAGCAACATCAAGAGAGGAGATAAGGAAACTCTTCCGTGTTCCTCTCTACTCCAGCGCCTCGTACCTGGTATTCGCCAACTGGCTAAATTCCCTGCTCGGCTTCGCCTTCTGGATAATCGTCGCCCGGTTCTACTCCGCCGAAGACGTCGGCCTGGCGTCAGCTGCCATGGCGGCTGTGGGGCTGCTGGCGTCCTTGGCTCATATGGGGCTGGGGATGGGGCTAATCCGCTTCCTCGCCGGTTCCCGGAAGCGGGGCCTGATGCTCAATACCGTATTCACCATCGGGCTAATCACCTCGGTACTGGCTTCATTTATCTTCATCGCCGGGCTCAGGCTCTGGTCTCCCGCCCTGGCTTTTATCCGTGAAGAACCCTTCTACATGGCTGCCTTTGTCCTTTTTACCATGGCGGCTGTCCTCTCCATACACATAAACCAGGCACTGGTAGCCCAGCGGCGGGCCAGCCTTGTCCTGACGAAGAACCTTGTCTTCAGCCTGCTCAAGCTTATCCTGCCGCTGGCGCTGGTCACCGTCGGGCACTCACTGGGAATCTTTGCCTCCTGGGGCATCGCCACCTGGGCAGCCTTACTCCTTGCGCTCTTCACCTTCCTGCCCCGGGGTGAACCCGGCTACCACCCCACCCCCGTCATCAGGCGAGAGATTGTCAGAGATATGTTTTCCTTCTCCTTTGCCAACTATCTTTCCGAGCTCTTCTGGGGTCTTAGCGGCTCCATCCTGCCCATCATGGTGCTGAGCCAACTCGGGGCGGAGCCCAATGCCTACTTCTATATCGCCTGGACGACCGCCGGCGTGCTCAGCCTGCTGCCCGGCTCAATCTCCACATCACTCTTTGCCGAAGGCTGCTACGACGAGGAGAGGCTGGCTCTCAATGTCCGCCGCAGCCTCAAGATGGCTTTTGTCCTGCTGGTGCCGGCAATCATCATCACCCTGGTCATCGCCGATAAGCTCCTCCTCATGTTTGGCAGCGCCTACTCGGAAAGCGGCAGCCTGCTGCTCCGCATCATGGCAGTCTCCACCCTGCCCCTCACCATCAACCTTATCTACCTAGGCATAAAGCGGGTGCAGAAGAGGCTGTCGCTGATTATCGGCATACCCGTCTTCGTGGCAGCAGCCTCCGTAGGTCTCAGCTACCTGCTCCTGCCCCGGTGGGGTATCGCCGCCGCCGGTAGCGGCTGGCTCATCAGCCAGACGGCTGTCGCCCTGGCAGTATCAGCTAAATGGCTAAAGAAGGGGAGGATAGACTAAGAGATGCTCAACATACTGCTGCAATGCGCGCCCAACCACCACAAAATCGGCTCCGAATTTAATAAGGGCGATGCCGCCATCATAATATCTACCGTGGCTTCACTGAGGCAGCTAATCCCCGGGGCAGGGTTTACCAGCCTGATCCAGCTTTCAGACTCCTTCGCTGCCGAAAACGGCATCAGGGTAGTAAAAACCGCAAATAGGGGCAATAAGCAATACCCTCTCCGGGAGTCCATCAAATCATGGCTCCTGCTGGGCAGCGCGGCGCTCCGGGCAATGCTGCGCCGGTACCTCCACCTGAGTCCGGCTATCCTGATTAAAGACCGGGTGCTAGCCGAATACTGCAGGGCAGATATAGTGCTGGATATCAGCATGGACCTGCTTACCGATAACTACGGCATTATCTCCGCCCTGGGCATCTGCCGGAGCATACTGACCGGCGTGCTGCTGGGTAAGCCCGTGGTAGTCTGCGCCCAGACAATAAGACCGTTCAGCAGCCGGCTGGTGCGCCAGGTAGCCCGGCTGACCCTCAATCGGGCAAGCTTAATCACGGTCAGGGAAGAGCTGAGCCGTGAATACCTGGCAAAACTCATGGTCAACCGCCCCCCGGTCTATACCACCGCCGACCCGGCGTTCCTGCTAGAGCCAGCTCCGGCGAGCACAGTCAATACCAGGAGACCGGTCATCGGGATAGCTGTCCCCGCCATCGGCGAGCTGTGGGGCGGCTCCCGGGACTGGCGGGGAACAAGGCGGCTGCTGGCATCAGGCTATAACCTGCTGGGCTATGTGCTG
>CAYUBP010000134.1:0-4390 GCA_964443115.1 uncultured Dehalococcoidales bacterium
ATTCGTATGGTCGGGGCGGCCGGATTTGGGCCGGCGACCACCTGAACCCTATGTAGCCTGGAGAAAAGGCGGAGACCGCTTGCCCCCTTTTCACTGGCTATATATCTTTACGTTCGCTTTATGGCAACAGGACTGTATAGGCAAAGCACCACTAAAAAATGCAACGTGCTCAAACCGCCCGGTCTCAATAAGGATCACCCCCTTCATTCCTTGTCTGAAACTTGCATTAGCAATTACTTGCTATATATACCTTGCGATATGAGCCAGTGAGGTAAAGGCTAACCTTAAACTTGCCTAATCCTTCCCAGCTCCCATAGATTGCCCTCAGTATACTTGCATATTTAGTTACGCAAGTATATGATAAGGCAAGTATTCAGGGAGGGGGAAAAGATATGAAACGTGTTCTGGTTGTCTCAGGCAAGTCTACACAGGTCTTCAAGTATCTCAAGTTGCTTGCTCGTTACAAGGGTGACACAACATTGGAGGAGCTGGTGAAGAAACAAACAAAAGTATCCAAGGTTTAAATATTAAGGATTTAGTTAGCTCTTAATTGCACCAATAAGACTCGATGGGTAGGGCTTGAATATTACACAATTGACATTATCAACTTATACTGATATATTGAGGCAAGGTCATAATGGCAAGGTAGCTAATGGCAAGAAAAGCTGTTGTTGACAAAGATGTAGTCCTCAATATGCTAAAAGAGGGGAAAACTACGCAGGATATAGCCAACAAGTTTGGCGTTAGCAGACAAGCCATTGACTTGTACCGCAAGGACTTTATTAACAGCGGTCTGTTGCCTAACCAGCGTGCCACAAGGACGAGGACAGAAAGGACAATAAAAGAAAGGAAGGTGGCAACGCCTCCCGGATGCAAAGTAGCCTCGCTTGATGAGCAAATAGAGCTTATTATCAAAGCTTTCGGCGCTTTGAAGCGTTTGCCTCAGCTAGAGGCTGAGCTTGAAGTATATAAGCGCAAATGCGAAAACGCTGCGCAGGAAATTCAAATGCTGCGGGAAGCAGAACAGAAACGACAGAACCAGGAGCGTCGTTGGCACGTGGTGCAGCAGAGGGACTCAAGTGCTTCATTATAAAAAGTATATATGATATTCAGCCACCTTTGGCTTTTCTGAGGTATTAGGTGGCCTGACCACTCATTTTCATTCGTATGGTCGGGGCGGTCGGATTTGAACCGACGACCACCTGAACCCCATTCAGGTGCGCTACCAGGCTGCGCTACGCCCCGCTACTTAGACATAGTAGCATAATCTCCTGCCCTGGGGCAATTCTTTCAGGAGGGGTAGTTCTGCTTATCCGGGGGGACGGAATATGTCATTGCAGGGAGCGTAGCGGCGGGGCAATCTCAGCGTAAAGAGGTTGCTTCACCCTGCCCGCAATGGCATGATGGAGCGAAGGAGGAGGGCTGATGTCCCATCCTCTTTTTTATACTGGCTATCTCTGTGGAGAGGGGGTAATATTTTCCACAGATTCCTGTTCATGCCGGGTCGGTCTGAAATGACCGCTTCTTTTTGGCTACAAATTATGTTATAAATTATAGGGCATAATTTAGGTGAAAAAATATCTGCCGGCTGCTGAAGAAGAGTGATAGTATGAAGAAAGAGAGTATCGGTATCGGACTGATGGGGCTGGGGACTGTTGGCGGTGGGGTAGCCAGGGTCTTGCGGGAGAGGGCAGCCGTCCTGAAGGAGAGGGTTGGTTGCCCTCTTGTTTTGAAGAAGGTGAAGGTGCTGCCCCAGGACCTTTCCCGCCCGCAGGCGGGGGAGATGGACTCGCGGCTGTTTACCACTGATGCTGATGAATTTTTCGCCGAGCCGGATATAGAGATAGTGGTTGAGGCGATTGGCGGCGAGAACCCGGCTTTTGAATACCTGCAGCGGGCGATAGCCGGGGGTAAGCACGTGGTCACCTCCAACAAGGAGGTCATCTCCAAGCATGGCACCGAACTGTGGCTGTTTGCCCAGCAGCATGGAGTGGGGCTGCACTATGAAGCTACCGTCGGCGGCGGCATTCCGCTGATTGCGCCCGTCCACCATGACCTGGTGGCTAACCGGATAACCGGCATCTATGCCATAATTAACGGGACGACTAACTATATTCTTACCAGGATGGCTAAAGAGGGTGTGGATTTCTCCTCTGCCCTCAAGAAAGCCCAGGAGCTGGGCTATGCCGAGGCTAATCCCAGTGACGATATTGAGGGGATAGATGCTACCTATAAGCTGTCTATTCTCGCCTCGCTGGCGTTTCATACCCGGGTCCAGCCTCAGGATATTCACCACGAGGGAATATCACGGCTCAGCAGCCGTGATTTCCGTTATGCCCGAGAGCTGGGCTACGCCATAAAGCTGCTGGCAATTGCCAAGCAGGACGACAGCTCGGTGGAGGTCAGGGTGCACCCTGTCTTTGTCCCGGAAGACTCGCTGCTGGCTGAGGTTGATGGCGTCTATAATGCTGTCCTTATTGAGGGTGACCTGGTCGGCAAGGTGCTCTTCTTTGGCGAGGGCGCCGGTGCCCTACCCACTGCCAGCGCTGTTATTGCCGATGTTGTCTCGGCAGCCAGGGATATACTAATGGGTGCCGGCGGCAGGGCGGGGTGGCGGCTGGAGCCGGGCAAGGTAGTCAAGCCCATGGCGGAGATTGAGACGCGCTACTATCTGCGGATGAATGTTGCCGACCGCCCCGGCGTCCTGGCTCAAATCTCTAAAGTCTTGGGCGACCATTTAATCAGTATTGCCTCGGTTATCCAGAAGGAGACTGATAGGGTGGCGCAGTTGGCGGAGATTGTCATCATGACCCACCCGGCGAAAGAGGCGGCAATGCAGCAGGCTCTTGAGGAGTTGAGGCACCTGGTCCTGGTACGTGAGGTAAGTAACTTTGTTCGTGTCGAAGGGTAGTATGGGGGTATTAGATGAAGCTTGGCGTATTAGCCCACTATAATGATTTCCTGCCGGTTACTCCGGCTACTCCTCTATTTTCATTGGGCGAGGGTGACACTCCCCTGGTCCGGTGCGACCGGCTTGCGAAAGAGATTGGCTGCGGTGAGCTGTACTTTAAGATGGAGAGCTGTAATCCCACCGGCTCGTTCAAAGACCGGGGAATGGTCGTTGCCGTAGCCAAGGCGCTTGAGGATGGCAGCAGGGCTCTTGCCTGTGCCTCAACGGGCAATACCAGTGCCTCTGCTGCTGCCTATGCCGCCTTCTGCGGGCTTACCGCCCTCATCATTGTGCCCAGGGGCAAGATTGCCCTGGGCAAGCTGGCTCAAGCCATTGTTTACGGGGCTAAGATAATTACCATTGATGGGAACTTTGACCAGGCGCTGAAGCTGGTGCTGGCGCTGACCGAGAAGCACCCGGTGACCCTGGTGAACTCGGTCAATCCCTACCGCATTGAGGGGCAGAAGACGGCTGCCTTTGAGATTATTGATGTCCTGGGTGATGCCCCGGACTATCTCTTTATCCCGGTGGGCAACGCTGGCAATATTACCGCCTACTGGAAGGGTTTCACCGAGTGTCATGGGCTGGGCAGGGCGAGCCGGACGCCGCAGATGATGGGCTTTCAGGCTGAAGGAGCTGCACCAATTGTCCGCGGCTATGTTATTGAAAAGCCGGAGACTGTCGCCTCGGCTATACGTATCGGCAACCCGGCGAGCTGGCAGAAGGCGGCCGCCGCCCGCGACGAGTCCGGCGGCGTCATTGACATGGTAAGCGATGGGGAAATCCTGGCTGCCCAGAAGCTCATGGCGGCTAAAGGTGGTGTCTTTGGCGAGCCGGCGTCAGCTGCCCCCCTTGCCGGTCTTATCAAGCTTACCCGCCAGGGCATGGACTTCTCGGGGAAGAGGGTGGTGTGCGTGGTAACCGGCAACGGGCTCAAGGATACCGAGACGGCGGTGAGGGACGCTCCGCCGTTTCTTGAGCTTCCGGCAGAACTGGGTGCCATAGAGAGGGCATTGGGCTGGTAAAGAGGTCTGGAAGTGAATAAGATAGTTACCGGGGACATCGGCAGGTTCTACCATCACTACCCGAGGGTGGTCTGTGTGGTTACCGCCCGCAGCGCCGGCAAGAGCAATGCCATGGCGGCAGCCTGGCACACGTCTGTCTCGTTCAATCCTCCCCTTTACGGGGTGGCTATCTCGCCGAAGCGGTTTACGTACCGGCTTATTGCCGCCAGCAGGGAGTTCGGGGTAAATTTCCTGCCTTTTGAAGCCGCTGAGCTTGCGGCTGCCGTCGGCGGGAGCAGCGGGCAGGGGGGGAGCAAGTTCCGGAGGTTCAAGATTGCCCGGGACAAACCGGTAAAGACCGGTGTGCCCATTCTCAGGGATGCCTATGCTGCCTACGAGTGCCGGCTGGTTGATGACCGGGTTTACGGCGACCACC
>CAYUBP010000135.1:0-4381 GCA_964443115.1 uncultured Dehalococcoidales bacterium
CCTCTGCCGGTGAAGGAATGTCCGCCCTGACCGCATCCGGCTTCGTAGTTTCCACTTGGGCGATGCGCTTTTTATACTTCTTGTCCCGCTCCTTTGACTTGGCAGCCCTTGCCGGCAGCAGAGCCCCCCACCCGGTAACAAAGTATTGCATGGCGATGCTGATGAGGTTTGACACCACCCAGTAGAGAGCCAGCCCGCTGGGGAACTGCAGGGAGAAGAAGAAGAACAGCATCGGCATCATCCATAGCATCAACCGGCTCTGGGACTGCTGCTTGGGGTCGCTGGTTACTGGCGTCACCATCTTCTGCTGCACCCACATACTGACACCCACCAGCACCGCCAGTATAAAGTTGGGGCTTGATAGCTCCATCCCCAGAAATCTGCTATCCATCGGCAGTGCGGAATAGACCACGGGCCAGGAGTAGAGATAGCGGGAGAGCCCGAGGAAGTTCTCCGGCGTAGTCCCCATCACCTTCATGATTGCTTGGTAGAGAGCAATCCACACCGGCATCTGGACAAGCATCGGCAGCAGGCAGCCTGCCGGGCTCACCCCGGACTCTTTATACAGCTTCATCTGCTCCTGCGCCAGCTTGTTCTTGTCCTTGGCATACTTCTTCTGAAGCTCCGCCATCTTGGGCTGAAGAGCCTGCATGGCTCTGGTAGAGCGGAGCTGCCTCATGGTCAGAGGATACATCAAGCCCCGTATAATAATCGTCAGCACAATGATAGTCAGCCCGAAGCTGCCGAACAGGTAGTGTGACAGCGCTACCAGGATGTTTATCATTGGCTGGATGATGATTAAGTCCCAGGGATTCAACAGAGCCACCTCATCTAATAGCCATACTCCATAGCGTTTGCCCGGTCTCCGGGTTTATGGCATAGACGGCCTCGTTTGACTGCGTTTGCGTATGAACATAGACCACGCCGCCAGCTGCACAGAGAGGAGCTTCCACCACTTCATCTTTGCCGCCGGTGGTCTTCAAAGCGGTTATGACACGAGCCTGGTTGTTACCGGTATCTATGGAATATACTACCCCGTTTTCAGTAACGACGATAACCAGACTACCGATAGTAACCGGCGACGAGCTGACCGGCGCCCCCAGGTCAGACTCGGCTATCTTCTCGCCGGTTGCGGCATTCACAACATAGACCATGCCGTCAAGACCGGGAGCATAGATTGTGCCATTATTCACCACTAGCCCCGCCCAGAACCACTTGCCGGCGATAAAATCTGATTTCCACTTCAGGCTGCCATCGGAATTTATGGCATAGATATGACGGTCAAAAGTGCCAACGTAGACCGTGCTATTATATAACTGCGGGCTGGAGACAATCGCCCCCTCCGTGGCAAACTCCCACTTCCTCGTACCGTCGCTATTTATGGCATAGAGCTTCTTATCAAAGCTGCCGATATATATAATATCACCGCTGACCACCGGCGTTGACCAGACTTTGCTACCGATGGCAAGTTCCCACTTCCTGTCACCCGTCTCAGCATCAAGGGCATAGACCGTGCCGTCGGCAGCAGCAAAATAGACGATACCATCGGATACTGCCACTCCGCCAACTATCTGTTGCAGGCTCCCCTCACGGGGATAAACCCACCTCAGAGCCCCGGAAACGGCATTGAGGGCATAGACCTTGCCGTTATAGCCCGTGAAATAGACCAACTCACCGGTTACCACCGGAGTGCCATAGATGGGGACGGCTGCCGTAGATTGCGAACAGCCGAAGCCGGACGTCACCGAGCTGGTCACCGCATAATCGGTAAAACCCTCAAGATGAGCGCCGTTTGCCGTGCTGAGCGCCACCAGCTTGCCGCCCATTGAACCCAGGAACATGGCATCGTCGCTGACCACCACCCCCGACCAGCCCGTAGGCGTTGCCCCACCGGTACAGCCGAGGACACCAAGGCTGCCCAGCACAAGCACAATCAACAGGGTTAATGGCTTTAAGATTTTTTTCATTTTAATACCGGGTCATAGCCACCGGGATTAAAGGGATGGCAACGTGCAATTCGCTTTGTCCCCAGCCACACTCCCCGCAGCAGACCAAAACGCGAGATAGCCTCGTAGGTATACTCCGAGCAAGTAGGAGTAAAGCGACAGGAATGCGGCATGACTTGCGATATAGTCAGCTGGTAAAGCCTAATTAATTCTAAGGCAAGACTCTTCATGCTCACTCGCCAGCAACTGCACCCGGGAAAGCAGCTCCATGACTGACCTCCGCAGAGCGGCATAATCCGCATCTGCCACTGCCGGGCGGGCAACAAGGACAATATCCCATCCCGGCTTGAGCGGAGCTACTCGCATGATTTCACGGAGCCGCCGGCGTATCCTGTTCCTTATCACCGCATTACCTACCCGCCGGCTGACCGAGAACCCGTACCGGGACAGGGAAAGCCCGTTCGGCAGGGACCTCATTACCATCAGGCTATCTACCCGGCTACCGCCTTTATCATAGACAAGCGCAAACTGGTTTCGCCTGGTAATAAACTGCTCGCCCCGCATCGCTCCACTTCTACCGGACACGCCATCCCGGGCTCTACACCATGGTTAAACGCTGGCGCCCTTTGCGCTGTCTCGCTTTCAGGACAGCCTGTCCGCCCCGCGTGCTCATTCTCGCCAGAAAGCCGTGTTTCCGCCTTCTGGGAATCTTCTTTGGCTGATACGTCCTTTTCGGCACTGTTACCCCTTATCAGAAGCTGATTATACTTTGCTTATCACCAACGTGTCAATTTAGAAAGCCGCACCGACGGCTACCCCATCAGAAACAATAACACCAAAATCCTGCGGGGATGATAGATAAGAGACTAGCCGGTGGCGCCCCCTGCCCTGCGAATATGGGCCGGGACATAGGGCAGAAGAGCAAGATGACGGGCCCTTTTTATCGCCAGCGCCAGGGCACGCTGGTGCCGGGCGCAGGTACCGGTACGCCTGCGGGGTTCAATCTTGCCCCTGTCCGATATATACCGACGCAGCTTGGAAGGCTCCTTATAGTCTATTACTTCAACCTTCTCACTGCAAAACGAGCAGACCTTGCGCCGGGGCGCATACTTTGTCCCCCGCCACCGCTGTGTCCTGGGTTTATTAGTACTCTGTGTAGTCATATAACTCCTGCCTAATCAGCCAAAAATGGAACGTCCTCCGGCTCCGATTCCGCCATGCCAGCCTCGTCAATCCTCTCTTCGGAAAGGGGCGCTGCTGCCCTCCGGTCAAGGAACAACACCCGGTTAGCCACCACCTCCGAGCGATAGTGGAGCTTACCGTCCTGACCCTCCCAGGAGTGGGTACGCAGCCGACCTTCGGCATACACGCGCCGCCCCTTGGTCAAAAACTGGTTGCACTGCTCTGCCAGCTTACCCCAGGCTACCACGGTAAACCACTCTGTCTCCTCTTTACGCTCGCCGTCGGGGGTATTGCGCACCCAGTTGGTGGCAACACGGAACGAGGTGACCGGGTTACCGTTTGGAGTAAAGCGCATTTCGGGGTCGCTTCCGATATTACCGATAATCATTATTTTATTTAAGCTTGCCATCGCCTCAAGACTCCTTCCCCCCGAACAAGCAGGCACTCTACAATGCTAGCTACCCATCCTGACCAGCAGATGCCGCAGGATCTCTTCCGAGATTCTGAGGCTCGCCTCAAGCTCTCTGGTCAGCTTTGGCTTAAGGTTAAAACGGACAAGCACATAATTACCTTCTGCGAAATGTTTTATGGGATAAGCGAGCCTCATTTTACCCCACCGCTCAACAGCGGCAACCGCGCCCCCCCTGTCCGCAATGACCTGGCTTACCTTGCCGATGGCAACCCCCGCACCATCCTCAGCCACATCTACCTCCGGGCTAAAGACTAGGACCAGCTCGTAATCCTGTAGCCCTAAGTCTTCTACTTTTTCTACTTTCGGTGTTTTTGCTATCTTTGCCGGCACTATTCACTTCCTTAAGGTTTTGCAGCTATTATAACACAGGCAACAAATACCCACAATATTACGCATTGACTCATAATTAGAGTTACCGAACATGGTATCGTTGACAACCCCTTCTATCCCTGATACACTTTTAACCAGGCCCCGTGGTGTAGCGGTCTAACATGCCACCCTGTCACGGTGGAGATCGGGGGTTCAAATCCCCCCGGGGTCGCCAGTCTCCCTTCAAAGCTCAATCCGGAGTATAACGCACGCATAACCGGGCATTGACTTTACAATCTCCTCCTAGTATGCTTGTCTCATAAGAATCATCTTGCTCTGCCTGTTAGCAGCAGCTGTGGCTAAGGAGGAGCGCTAAATGTCACAGGAACAGAAATCTAAAAGGACTGCGGCTGATAATTTCGGTGAAATGATGAGAGCGTTCGGTGAGGCGGTAAGCGAAATATTTGATGAC
>CAYUBP010000136.1:0-2198 GCA_964443115.1 uncultured Dehalococcoidales bacterium
AAGCTCCGGATTATTGATTTCAGGCGGGATAAGACTGGCATCCCGGGCAGGGTAGCCGCCATTGAGTATGACCCCAACCGCTCGGCGCGAATTGCCCTTATCTACTACGCCGACGGGGAGAAGCGCTATATCCTGGCTCCCCTGGGGTTGGCTGTCGGCGACACCATCCAGTCAGGCAAGGGTGCCGAGATTAGGCCGGGGAACGCACTCCCGATGGCGCTAATCCCGACGGGCACGCAGATTCACAATATTGAAATGGAGAAGGGGAAGGGCGGACAGCTGGTGCGCAGTGCCGGGGCGGCGGCGCAGCTAATGGTCAGGGAAGACAAGTATGTTCTGGTGCGGCTGCCATCGGGGGAGGTGCGGCGTTTCCGGGGTGAATGCCTGGCTACTATCGGTCAGATAGGTAATGTTGACCACCAGAATGTCAATCTGGGCAAGGCGGGGCGTACGCGGTGGATGGGCAGGAGACCAACGGTAAGGGGCTCGGCGATGACCCCCCGTGACCATCCTCATGGCGGCGGCGAGGGCAGGAGCCCCATAGGGCTCCCCGGTCCCAGGACGCCGTGGGGCAAGCCGGCTATCGGTTATAAGACCCGCCAGCCCAAGGCTTCGGATAAGATGATTGTCAGCCGCAGGAGAAAATAGATGTCACGGTCAACTAAAAAGGGACCTGCAGTAGACCCCAAGCTGCTGAAGAAGGTAGAGGCGCTCAGCCACTCCGGTCAGAAGGCGGTGATAAAGACATGGTCACGCTGGTCAACAATACTGCCCCAGATGGTAGGGATGACCATCGCCGTCCATGACGGGCGGCGGCACGTGCCCATCTACATCACCGAGAATATGGTCGGGCACAAGCTGGGCGAGTTTGCCATAACCCGGACCTTCCGGGGACACGTAGCCAGGGCGGAAAAAGCCGCCAAGTAGAAAGAGCCGGTTAGATAATGGAAGTAAGAGCAACCGCTAAAGACATCGGGGTATCACCCCGAAAGGTGCGCCTGTTACTGGACATGGTGCGGGGTAAGAAGGTGGACGAGGCACTGGTCATGCTCCGCTTTGCCCCGACACCGACGGCTAAAGTTGTCGCCAAGGCGATTAAATCAGCGGCAGCAAATGCTGAGAACAACTTTCAGATGACGCCGGGAGACCTGAAGATTGTCAGTATCTTCGCCGATGAAGCGCGCCTCCTGAAGAGGTATCGCTCCCGGTCTCGCGGGCGGGTAAGCCCGATTCTGAAGCGTTCCAGCCATATAACGGTTATTGTTGCTGAGCAGGGGGGCTAATGGGACATAAGGTTCACCCTACAGGTTTTAGAATTGGTGTCATCCGCGACTGGCAGGCTAGCTGGTACGCCGACAGGCACTTTGGAGAGCTTCTCCAGGAAGACGTGAAGCTGCGGCGGGCAATCCAGTCGGGGTATCCCAGCGCCGGCATCTCCCTGGTGGAGATAAAAAGGCAGGCGAACGAGGTAGCTCTTACCATTCACACCTCCCGCCCCGGCATTGTCATCGGGCGGGGAGGACAGCGGGTTGACGAGATGAGAGCTAATCTTGAGAAGATTATTGGTAAGAGGGTGCGGCTGAACATCATGGAGGTCCAGCACCCCGAGCTTGATGCCACCCTGGTGGCAAAGACGGTGGCAGAGCAAATTGAGCGCCGCGTTGCTTACCGGAGGGCGATGAAACAGGCAATATCATACACCCTTCAGGCGGGGGCGAAAGGGATTAGAATCAGTATTGCCGGAAGACTTGCCGGTGCCGAGATAGCCCGCCGCCAGACTCTGCATGAGGGACGGGTGCCGCTGCATACCCTGCGCGCCGATATTGATTACGGCTTTACCGAAGCGCATACCACCATGGGCAGAATCGGGATAAAGGTCTGGATATACCGGGGGGACATTCTCCCCGAGACGAAGGAAAAAGAGCCGGAGGCGGCGCCCGCCGAGCTGGCAGCGAGCGCTACTGAGGAGGCAAAGCCATCTGCTGCCGCTGAGCCGGCGGCTGCCGAGAGCAAAGAGGCACCGGCTGAGGCGGAGCAAAAGCCGGCAAAGCCAAGGGCACGAAGAGTGAAGGCAGAGGCGGTGGGAAAACCCGCCGAGCCGGCGGCTGCCGAGAGCAAAGAGGCATCGGCTGAGGCGGAGCAGAAGCCGGCAAAGCCAAGGGCACGAAGAGTGAAGGCAGAGGCGGTGGGAAAACCCG
>CAYUBP010000136.1:2298-4369 GCA_964443115.1 uncultured Dehalococcoidales bacterium
CTGCCGAGAGCAAAGAGGCATCGGCTGAGGCGGAGCAGAAGCCGGCAAAGCCAAGAACAAGAAGAACAAAGACGGAGACGGCAGAAAGCGGAGCCAGCGAGCGGTAGCTGCTAGCACCGCTTTCTAGCTAAGAAGAAGGCAGGGATGTTACAACCGAAGCGGGTAATGCACCGCAAGACACATAAAGGTCACCGCCGGGGGAAAGCCCAGGCGGGGAATGCGATTGTCTTCGGCGACTTCGGCTTGCAGGCGCTGGAGTCTGCGTGGCTCACCAACCGCCAGATTGAAGCGGCGCGGCGGGCAATTACCCGCCATATCCGCCGCGGCGGGAACGTCTGGGTACGAATTTTCCCAGACAAACCGGTTACCAAGAAAGCGGCAGAGACACGCATGGGCGGCGGCAAGGGCGCACCCGACCACTGGGTCGCCGTGGTCAGGCCGGGGAGAATACTGTTTGAGATGTCGGGGATAAGCGCCGATATAGCCAGGGAAGCACTGCGCCTGGCAGCACACAAGCTGCCAATAGATACCAGGTTTAAGGTCAGGGAAATAGCCGCCGGCAGTGAGGCGGCAACCAGGGAGTTGGCGCACGTTGAAGACTAGCGAGATTAGAGCCCTCGGGGCTAAGGAGATGGCACAGCAACTGGAGGCGGCTCGGCAGGAGCTGTTTAACCTTCGCTTTCGCCTGGCTACCAAGCAACTGGTAAACCACCGCGAGATTCCGAGGGTCAAGCGCAGGATTGCACAGCTAATGACGATAATCAGGGAAAAAGAACTTGAAAGCCAGGCAGGTCCAGAATGATAGCCAAACAGCACAAGACTAGAGTAGGCAAGGTGGTGAGTGACCGGATGGACAAGACGGTAGTCGTTGCCGTGGAGACATCAAGGCACCACCCGATATACAAGAAGTCAATCCGCAGGGTGGTCAAGTACAAAGCCCACGACGAGAAGAATGAGTGCCGGACAGGAGATACGGTCAGAATTTCAGAGACCCGCCCTCTGTCAAAGGATAAGCGGTGGCGGGTAGCTGAGATTATCACCAAGGGCGAGGTACTGGAGATTAAGCCCGAGGAAGTCACTTAAGGTTGGGGTATCATGATTCAAAATTACACCAGGGTTAAAGTAGCTGATAATACCGGTGCCCGCCAGGTCATGTGCATCGGTGTGCTGGGCGGCACCGGGAAGAAATACGCCCGCCTGGGTGATATCATCGTTGGGTCGGTGAAGAAAGCCATTCCCGGAGGTGCGCTGAAGAAGGGCGATGTCGTCCGGGCGGTCATCATCCGCTCCACCCAGCCCTACCGGCGCCCTGACGGCTCTTATATCAGATTTGATGAGAACGCAGCCGTGATTATCACGGAGAAGAATAATCCGCAGGGGACGCGGGTATTCGGGCCGGCAGCAAGGGAGCTGCGGGATAAGAATTTTACCAAGATTCTTTCGCTGGCGCCGGAGGTCCTGTAGAGAGCTATGAAAATCAGAAAGAATGATACGGTGCTGGTCATCACCGGTAAGGATAGGGGCAAGACCGGGAAGGTACGCTTTGCCTATCCCAGGGACGGGCGGCTGCTGGTGGAAGGCGTCAACATGATTAAACGGCATACCCGGGCAAGGGGGCAGGTCAGGCAGGCAGGCATTATTGAGCGGGAAGCGCCGGTACCGGTATCCAACGTCATGCTCATGTGTACCCGGTGCAACCACCCCACCCGTATTGGTTTTCGCACGCTCGCCGATGGTAAACGGGTGAGAATCTGTCGCGCCTGCCAGGAGGTAATTGACTAGACCCTCTGCTGGCAGTGCCGGTAGTTAAGAGGCAACTATATCTATGTCACGACTTAAAGAAAAGTATAAGAAAGAAGTTATGCCGGCTCTCATGGAGCGTTTCGGCTACCAGAACGTGATGCAGGCACCACGTCTGGAGAAGATAGTGCTTAACATAGGGCTGGGTGAGACAACGCGCAACCCCAAGGCGCTGGAGGCTGCGGAGCAGGACCTGGTGGCTATCTCCGGGCAGCATCCGGTAACCACCCGGGCGAAGAAGTCTATCTCCGCCTTCAAGCTGAGGGAAGGG
>CAYUBP010000137.1:0-4338 GCA_964443115.1 uncultured Dehalococcoidales bacterium
CAGTAGGCGAGCTGCGGCGCTATTTACTGGACAGTATCCGCGGAGGCGACCTATCCAAGTGCGAGGAGCTGCTATCCACCATGGATGATGTATACAGTGTGCTGGTGACCATGGACTTCCCCGATGCGCTCACCGGCGGATTGCGCCGGACGACCGACATGGTGCGCGGCGTCCTGGAGAAGACACGCAGCGACCTGACACTGATTATGAGCCAGCACGACCTGGAGACCAAGCTAAGAGACTTCACTCAGAAAGAAAGCTAGAAGGAGGAAACGCCATCTGAAGAGATTACCGCAGGAGGGTTAAGAACAGTTGGAGCAAGTCTTTATATAAAATCTACCTCCCCAACCCCTTTCCTTAAGGAGGGGTCTTGCCTCAAAAGTCATTCTGAAGAGCGGAGCGACGAAGAATCTGATACAGGAGAGACCTTTCGCTACGCTCAGGGTGACACTAAGACAGCACTTCTGGAGCAAAGCCTTTAGTAAGGGAAGGGGGAAGTGAATACCAGTAGAGATAACCTAAAGCTAAGGTGTTCAAGAAGGGCAAAGCTGGAAACAGGCAGTGCTTATGAGGAGACGCTAGCACCGCTGAAAGAAGAGCCCTTCTCTAAAGAAGACCGAGCTAACGGGTGTTTAAGAGGGGTGAAACCATTCTTCTAAACAATAATTTCGCCTTCCCCTTGGCAAGGGGAAGGGGATTAAGGGGATAGGGCCAAAAAACAAGAAAGGAGATAATATGCCAGGAATTTTTTGGGTAGTGCCAGCGGCAGGGGTGATTACGGTCATCTTCGCTATCTGGCTCGCCGTAGGCGTGCTGAAACGCCCCACGGGAACGCCTAAAATGAAAGAAATCGGCGACATTATCTTTCAAGGAGCCTGGGCGTTCCTCAAGCGGCAGTACACCACCATCGCCATGTACTCCATCGCCATCGCCATTATCCTCGGGGTTGTGGTAGGAGTTTTAGGCGGGACGGAGGTGGAGGGCTTAAGCGAGTTGGAAGTCGGCTGGCGCACCGCCGTCGCTTTCCTTGTCGGGGCTTTCTGTTCGGGGCTGGCCGGTTTCATCGGGATGTATATCGCCGTGAAATCTAACGTCCGCTGCGCCGCCGCGGCACAGAAAAGCCTGACCGAAGCCGTCAACGTCGCCCTGCGCGGCGGAGCGGTCTCCGGTTTCCTCATCACCGCCCTGAGCCTCATCGGCGTAACCGTCATCTTCTTCGCCTACGGCGGCGCTGATAACCCGGATATCGCACCGCACCTGATAGTCGGCTTCGGCTTCGGGGCAAGTTTCGTAGCCCTTTTCGCACAGCTTGGCGGGGGCATCTATACCAAGGCGGCTGACGTCGGGGCTGACCTCGTCGGTAAAGTAGAGGCTGGTATCCCGGAAGACGACCCGCGTAATCCCGCCGTCATTGCCGACCTTGTCGGCGATAACGTCGGCGACTGCGCTGGCC
Organism: uncultured Dehalococcoidales bacterium; assembly: GCA_964443115.1. GTDB lineage: Bacteria > Chloroflexota > Dehalococcoidia > Dehalococcoidales > W111 > CAYUBP01. Next base: position 1,454 of record CAYUBP010000137.1, read on the forward strand.
GTGGCGCCGACCTCTTTGAGTCCACCGCCGCCGAGAACATCGGCGCCATGATTTTAGGCATCGCTGCCTATCTCGCCACAGACAACGTGGCGTGGATTCTCTTCCCGCTCTGCGTGCGAGGCTTCGGCATGTTCGCCAGCATGATAGGGCTTCTCTGTGTGCGAGCTAAAGAAGGCGAGAACGCCATGAACGCCCTCAACCGTGGCTACTACGTAGCCATCGCCCTTTCGGTGGTCGGCATGGCTATCACTGTCCATTTCATGCTGGACAACTGGTGGCTCTTTGGCGCCGGCCTTGTCGGCATTATTGCCAGCATCGTCGTCATCTTCGTGACCCAGTACTATACCGAGTGGCGATACCGACCGGTACGCGATATTGCCGAAGCCTCCAAGACGGGCCCGGCGACCAACATCATCATGGGTATGTCGGTAGGCTTCTCCACCACCCTCGCCACGGCGCTAATCATCGGCATCTCCCTGCTGCTGGCCTACTGGATGGGTGAGGAGAGCGGTGTCCTCGGAGGAGGCGCCTTCGGGACGGCCGTGGCCACCATGGGCATGCTGATGACCTGCCCTTACGTGCTTTCAATGGACACCTTCGGGCCCATCACCGATAACGCCAACGGCATCAACGAGATGGCTGGCGCCGGTCCCGAGGTCCGCAAGGTTACAGACCGCCTGGATGCCGTCGGCAACACCACCAAAGCCCTGACCAAGGGCTATGCCATGGTCTCCGCCGGACTGGCCGCTTTCCTGCTCTTCCAGGCATACATAGACCGCGTTAACTTCCTCCGTCCGGAAAACCCACTGGCAGCGGTAGACATCTCCAGGATTGAAGTATTCGTCGGCGCCCTTCTAGCCGCCATGCTTGTCTACCTCTTCAGCGCCTGGGCAATCAAAGCCGTCGGCAAGACCGCCTCCAAGATTATTGAAGAGGTGCGCCGGCAGTTCCGCGCCGACCCAGGGATTCTGGCTGGAACGTCCAAGCCTGACTACGCCCGGGCGGTGGATATCACCACCCGTGCCGGCCTCCGGGAGATGATTGCCCCCGGACTTTTACCAGTGCTCGGGCCGGTCGTCATCGGCGTTACCTTCCGCCTGCTCGGCGGGCAGTACGATGCAGCCATGGTCGTCGCCGCAGTGCTAATGGTTGGCACCATCGGCGGCATCATGATGGCATCTTTCATGAATAACGGCGGTGGCGCCTGGGATAACGCCAAGAAGATGATTGAGGACGGTCAGCTCAAGGATGAGAAAGGCAATGTCCTGGGCAAAAAGACCTTCGCCCACCAGGCGGCGGTCGTCGGCGATACGCTCGGTGACCCCCTCAAGGACACCGCCGGGCCTTCGTTGCACGTCCTGGTCAAGCTGCTGGCAACCATAACGCTGGTCATGTGCCCGCTCTTCATCTAGGGCAAGCTTACTCAAGTGATTAGAGAGGGGGAGGTTAAAACCTCCCCCTTCTTCTTTGCCCCATCCCCCTTTCTCCCTATAGCCCTGGGCATAATCGGGCAAGTGGCATCCCGATTATTTATCTATGCTGAACAATCTCTTACAATACACGGCGGGCAAGAAAAAGGCTTTCCCGAACCTGAATCCGGGGGAAGGCCTTTTGGCAATCAGAGACCACCCAGCTTTATGGTGGGCGGTACTGTACGATAGGTGGAACTAGAACCTACGAACTGGCTTTTGCCCTGTCACTTTAGAAAAGCGGGCACTTTCAGGTGAAACGAGTTATCTCCCTCATAAAACAGGATTCTCAGGATATTCCAAGGTAGCTGCGCAGTATTCGCTGGGGAGGATTGAACAGTCCTCGGCATTGTGTACCCCTGACAACCCAACTATTTATTTTATTTGCAAAGTTAGTCGCTTTAGTATATGATGTAACTAATAGTTTCAGTTTAGGTTATTACATAGCTTCTTTGAATCCTCACAGATTTACTCAAGTGTTGGATGACCCGAACTCCAACTAAAATTCCAAAGAGAGGAGGTCATCCAATGAGTTTCCAGGACAAGTCCATCCAGTGTTCCGATTGCGGGACTACCTTTACCTTCAGCGCCGGGGAGCAGGAGCAATTTGCTACCAGAGGCTATACCAACGAGCCTAAGCGCTGTCCCTCATGCCGCCAGGAAAGGAAGGCACGGCAGTACGGCAATAGTGGCAATAGCTACAATAATGATAGCTATGGCTACAGGCCGCAACGCCAGATGTTCCCCGCGGTATGCGCCGAGTGCGGCAAGAACACCCAGGTACCCTTCCAGCCCCACGAAGACCGGCCGGTCTATTGCAGCGATTGCTACAATAAGGTCAGGCTGAGCAGGCCCCGCTAGCATGTTCCTAAAGCATACGCAGGCCAGGAATACCTGACCTGCGTATGCCCACTTCAAAAGGATTACACAATCTAAGGAGGGAATCCGGCATGAAAATATATGTAGGTAATTTATCCTATGAGGTAACTGAACAAGATTTACGGCAGGAATTTGAGGCTTTTGGAAAGGTGACGTCTGTAAGCATTATAACAGACAAGTACAGCGGGCGTCCCAAGGGATTCGCATTCGTGGAAATGGAAGCGGTGTCCGAAGGTCAGGCTGCAATCGCGGGCCTAAATGGGAAAACACTACAGGAACGGACTCTCAGTGTTAATGCGGCTCGCCCTCGTTCCGAGAGCAGGGGTGCCTCGTCTTACGGTGACCGCAGGGGCGGCGGTTATGGCGGAGGGAGACAGAGAAGATACTAGGCTTGCTCGCGTTCATTTCTGCTTAAGACACACAGGATATATTCATTACCCGGGATAGCTATTGGTTTGGGTGCTTGTGAAGCAGTGGGCGGAGATAACCCATTACTTGGAAGGAGGGCAGTATGAATATATATGTGGGCAACCTGTC
>CAYUBP010000138.1:0-4256 GCA_964443115.1 uncultured Dehalococcoidales bacterium
GACCAGCAGCTAACCAGCATCGCTAGCTGGATAAAAGATAGCCTGGGTGAACTGACACCGTGGCACGTCACCCGCTTCCACCCGCAGCGCCACATGATGGACTTGCCGCCGACGCCCCTATCAACGATAGAACGCGCCTTTGACATCGGAAAGAAGGCGGGTCTTAAATTTATCTACGCCGGTAATGTCCCCGGACACGCCAGCGAGAGCACCGCCTGCTATCAGTGCAGCAGGCTGGTAGTCCAGCGCTTCGGCTACCAGACCAGGGTTATCGGTCTTGAAGGCTCAAAATGCAAGTTCTGCGGAGCGGAGCTTAACTTCCGTACGCAGACAGCAGAAAGGAGGGACTAGATGATAAGGAATCCAGCAGTCGCCGGGCAGTTTTACCCCGAATCGCCTTCACAGCTCAGGACAATGATAAGCGAACTGGTTGACGAGAAGGCGGAGAAGAAAGATGTCATCGGGCTCATATCCCCTCACGCTGGCTATATCTACTCCGGCGCTGTCGCCGGTGCAGCAATATCCCGCGTCAGGTTCAGGGACACCTTCGTCATCATGGGCCCCAACCACACCGGCAACGGCAAGCCGTTCAGTATCATGGCCGAGGGAACATGGGCAACACCACTGGGGAAAGTGGAGATTGACTCGGAGCTGGCACAGCGGCTTGCCGCCACCTCCCGCCACCTGCAACCGGACACCGCAGCGCACCAGTTTGAGCACTCCATTGAGGTTCAGTTGCCGTTTTTACAGTATTTCAAGCCGGATATCAAGCTCGTGCCCATCATCCTCGCCTACGCCAGTGGTGACGTTTATAAAGAGATTGGCAAAGAGATAGCCGCCGCCATAAAAGCGTCAAAGCGCGGGGCGGTAATCATCGCCTCCAGCGATATGACCCACTACGAGCCGCAGGAGTCAGCACAGAACAAGGACCGGCAGGCAATAGACGCCGTGCTGGCACTTGATGAGGACGAGCTGCTCAGGCGGGTTGACGAACTGAATATATCAATGTGCGGCTTTGCGCCGGCGGTCAGCCTCATTGTTGCCGCCAAGGAGCTGGGAGCAAACCGTGCGGAGCTGGTCAAATACCAGACCAGCGGCGATGTCACCGGAGATTACTCGGCGGTCGTCGGCTATGCCGGCATTATTATAACCAGGGAGATGCACCCGCTGGCAGCCCTTGCCCGCCAGACAGTAGAGCTTTATGTCAAGGAGCACGAAGTCCCCTCCCCCCCGGCTCAACTCACGCCGGAGATGAAGGAGCAAGCCGGTGTATTCGTTTCCATCCACAAACGCGGCGAACTGCGGGGCTGCATCGGCACCTTTGAGCCTCAGGAGGACAATGTCGCCGGGGAGATAATCAACAACGCCATCAGCTCCGCCACCAGAGACCCCCGCTTTCCTCCCATCGCCCCCGACGAGCTGGAAGACCTGGACTACAGTGTTGATGTGCTCACGCAGCCGGTGCCGGTCAATGGTAAAGACAAGCTGGACCCCAGGAAGTACGGCGTCATCGTGGAGTGCGGCTGGCGGCGGGGGCTGCTGCTGCCCGACCTTGAAGGGGTTGACACGGTTGACCAGCAGGTTGAAATCTGCTGCATGAAAGCCGGCATCTCCCCCGATGAGCCAACCAGTCTCTACCGCTTTGAGGTCAAGAGGTATAAGTAGGAGGTAACTGTAAGATGGCTTACGGAGCAGGGGGCGCTGCCGCCGCCGCCAGAGCGGCAGCCATAGCCCAGGCAATCAAGGCGTCCGGTGCAATCGTCAGGGTGGAACCCGATGACTTCATGATGATACTCTCTAAGACCAGGGAGCCTCTCGTGGTTATGGCGAAGGGCGGCTTCCTGAAGACAAACTACCAGTACCTGACGGCATATAAAGGTCTTGTCTTCTTCACGAAGTCGCCAGCCCCGCTCATGCTCCCCGGCAGCGCCGAGGTTGTTGCCGCCAGGCAGATATGGATTCCCAACTAGTCTCTGTCTCCTGAAAAAGAGCATCAGGGTGTATAAGAGAAGATGAACTTCCGAAGATAGCGGAGACGTTTGAGAGAGACGCTAGCTCTAATAGGCAGGATGTTTAAGAGGGGCTTTGCCCCTCTTTGTTAACCTTCCCCCTCTCCCTCAAGGGAGAGGGGGACTAAGGGGGTGAGGGTGACTATGATGGACATGTTTGAGCACAGTTTCCAGGAACGGAAGGACAGGGAAGCCCCGCTTGCCGCCCGGATGAGGCCGACCAGCTTCACCGGGTTTGTCGGGCAGGAGCACATCATCGGCGAGGGGCGGGTGCTGCGCCGGGCGATTGAGTCCAACCAGCTACCCTCAATCATCCTCTGGGGACCCCCGGGCAGCGGGAAGACAACACTGGCTTATATCATCGCCCATGCCACCGATTCCCACTTCAGCCCGATAAGCGCCGTAAGCGCCGGCGTTGCCGACCTGCGCCGCGCTATAGAGGAGGCAAAGGAGCGCCGACGGCTGCACCAGCAGAAGACCATCCTGTTCATTGACGAGATTCACCGCTTCAACAAAGCCCAGCAGGACGCCATCCTGCCCTTCGTTGAGGACGGCACCATCACCCTCATCGGAGCGACTACTGAGAACCCCACCATCCAGGTCATCTCCCCACTTCTATCTCGTTGCCAGGTCTTCGCCCTCAATCCGCTCTCCAGCGAAGAAATCCGCATCTTAACCCTGAGGGCGCTCAAGGACGGTCTGAGAGGTCTGGGGAGGCTCAACGCAGACCTCGCTCCCGATGCTCTGTCCCACCTCATTCTCATGTCTAATAACGACGCCCGCATCGCCCTGAACACTCTGGAGATTGCTACTCTGGCGACACCGCCCAATGCCGACGGCAAGCGCATTATCACGCTGGCGACCGTTGAGGATGCCATCCAGCGCCGTGCCCTGCGCTATGACCGGGCAGAAGACCAGCACTATGACACCATCTCGGCTCTTCACAAGTCGGTGCGGGGCTCGGACCCGGATGCGTCACTCTACTGGCTGGCAAGGATGCTGGAGGCGGGAGAAGACCCGCTGTTTATCGCCCGCCGCCTCATCCGCGCTGCCTCCGAGGACATTGGCATGGCTGACCCCATGGCGCTCGTAGTTACCATAGCTGCCCAGCAGGCAGTCCAGTTTATCGGCATGCCCGAGGCTAACCTGGCTCTGGCCCAAGCCGCCGTCTACCTGGCAACAGCCCCCAAGAGCAACTCTCTCTACCAGGCATACTCTCGGGCAGGTGAAGAGGTCAAACAGGGCCCGGCGGCGCCGGTCCCCCTGCATCTGCGCAATCCAATAACACCCCTGCTCAAAGAGATGGGCTACGGCGCCGGATACAAATATGCCCACGACTATCCGGGGCACTTTGTACCCCAGCAGTATCTCCCTGACTCCCTCAAGGGCAAACATTACTACAACCCCGGCGACCAAGGGTATGAGAGAGAGGTGACGGCAAGGCTCAAAGCCTGGTGGCACGAAACGCCAACCAAGAACAAAAAGGAGGAAGATTGAGGAAGCACATAACATTTCCCAGTGGCGAACTCTTGCTTGAGGGGTGCTGGCACCTGCCGGAGACCCCCGGCAATTTCCCGGCAGTTGTTGTCTGCCACCCCCATCCCCTGCATGGCGGGAGCATGTCCGCCAATGTCGTTTTCAATATCTGCGAGGCACTTGCCCGCCGGTCTATTATTGCCCTGAGATTTAACTTCCGCGGTGTCGGCAAGAGCGGTGGTACATTCGGCGGCGGTATTGCCGAGCAGGATGACGCCCGCGCCGCCCTGGCCCTCGCCTCCGCCACACCCGGCATTGATAAAGAAAGACTCGGGCTTACGGGTTACTCCTTCGGCGGGCGCGTTGCCCTTGCCGTTGCCGCTGAGGAACCACGTGTCAGGCTGCTGGCGCTGGTGGCGCCAGCATTGCTTGAAACGGATAGCGAGCAACTTAAATCCTACTCCCGGCCGGTGTTTCTCATTATCGGCGAGAACGACGATGTTATACGGCCGGCTCTTGTCCGGCGGCACCTCGGCGACTCTGCCGGCCCAAGGCAGGGTGAGGTTGTAGCCAGCGCCGACCACTTCTGGCAGGGATATGAAGCTGCGCTTGCTGAAAAAGTAGCCGGCTTCTTTGCGGCTGGCTTTAAGACGGACTAGCCGTCCTTGACACCTTTTTGGTCAACAGTTATACTTAGGAAAGTGGGGTAGTGAATGGCGCGGGGTGGAGCAGTGGCAGCTCGTCGGGCTCATAACCCGAAGGTCGTTGGTT
>CAYUBP010000139.1:0-4242 GCA_964443115.1 uncultured Dehalococcoidales bacterium
CCTCTATGACAAGGGGCTAATCTACCGGGGGGAGCGCATTATCAACTGGTGCCCGCGCTGCGCCACTGCCCTCTCCGACCTTGAGGTTGACCACAGGGACCTCGCCGGGCACCTGTACTATGTCCGCTATCCGCTGGCAGAAGACAGGAGCAGCTTTATTACCGTGGCTACCACCCGTCCCGAGACCATACTCGGCGATACGGCTGTTGCCGTAAACCCCAACGATGAGCGTTATAAGGCGATGGTCGGGAAGAAGGTCATACTGCCCGCGGTGCACCGGCAGATACCCATTATCGCCGACGACGCCGTTGACCCGGCTTTCGGCACCGGCGCCGTTAAAATAACCCCGGCTCATGACCCGGTGGACTTTGATGTTGCCCAGCGCCACGGGCTGCCTTTGATAAATATCCTTACCCCGGACGCCACCATGAATGAGAATGCGGGACCTTACGCCGGTCTTGACCGCTTCGCCTGCCGCCAGGCGATTATGGATGACCTGGAGAAGGACGGTCTGCTGGTCAGGGTGGAGCCTTATTCCCATGCCGTGGGGCACTGCCACCGCTGCCAGACTGTCGTTGAGCCTATCGCCAGCAAGCAGTGGTTCGTCAGGATGGCGCCGCTGGCGGAGCCGGCGATTGGCGCCGTGCGCGACGGGCGCATCAGCATTATCCCGCAGCGCTTCGCCAAGGTCTATCTCAACTGGATGGAGAACATCAGGGACTGGTGCATCAGCCGCCAGTTATGGTGGGGACACCGCATACCGGTATGGTACTGCCGGAGCTGCGGCGAACTGACGGTTGCCGTTGATGAGCCGGAAGCCTGCGCTCACTGCGGCTCCAAGAACATAGAGCAGGACCCGGACGTGCTGGACACCTGGTTCAGCTCAGCCCTCTGGCCTCACTCCACCCTGGGCTGGCCAGATGGTACCGCCGACTTCCGTTATTTTTACCCGACCTCGGTGATGGAGACGGCGTATGACATCCTGTTCTTCTGGGTCGCCCGGATGATTATGATGGGTCTGGAGGATACCGGTGATATACCGTTCCATACCATCTACCTGCACGGGCTGTTGCGGGACGAAAATGGCGAGAAGATGAGCAAGACCCGGGGCAACGTGGTTGACCCGATTCAGCTTCTGGAGGAGTACGGCACCGATGCCCTGCGCTTTGCCCTGACCACCGGCACCTCCCCCGGCAACGATACCAAGATAACGCCGTCCAAGCTGGAGGGCGGGCGCAACTTCGCCAACAAGCTGTGGAACGCCACCCGGTTCATACTCCGCAGCCTGCCGTCTGAAGAAAAAGAGCTTGAAGCGGTAGCCTCTTTTATTAAGCTTTCGCCGGAGGCACAGGCAGTTCTGATTAGGATGAGTCATCCCGCGGAAGACCGCTGGATTCTGAGCCGGCTTTCCCGCACCGTGTCTGCCGCCGACAGCCTGATGGCGGACTTCCAGTTCGGGGAAGCCCAGCGGCAAATATACGAGTTCCTGTGGGGAGAGTTCTGCGACTGGTATATAGAGATAGCTAAAGTCCGCCTCCGCTCCGGCGAGGGGGTATCGCCTGTGCCGGTGCTTGTCCATGTCCTGGAAACGTCGCTGCGCCTGCTGCACCCGTACATGCCGTTTGTTACCGAGGAGCTGTGGCAAAACCTGAAGAGCCGCATGCCCTCCGGCTGCCTGGTGGCGGAATCAATAATGGTAGCCCCTTATCCCGAGCCGGATACCGGCGCCGTTGACCCGGAGGCGGAGCAGACCATAGGGGCGGTGATAGACATAGTCCGTGCTGTCAGAAATGCCCGCGCCGAGTACCGGGTGGCAAGCGACCGGTGGGTTGAGGCGCAGGTCTACGCCGGCAGGCTCGCCGGAGCCGTGAGCCGCCATTCTGAGGCGATTCAGATACTAGCCCGGGCGAAGCCTCTCATCTTCGGCGAGGCGAGACAGATGACGCCGCCCAACGCCCTGGTGCTGGTGCTCGCTGACTCCGAGGTGGTGATACCGATGGAGACCATGATAGACCTGGAGGCGGAAATCGCCCGACTGAGCGGGGATATAGAGCAGACCCGGGCGGAGGTTGCGCGCCTCGCAGCCCGGCTGAGCGATGGGGCTTTCCTGCGCAAAGCGCCGGCAGCTGTTATTAATAAGGAAAGGGAGCGGCTGGCGGAAAGACAGTCCAGGCTGGAGAAGTTGGAGCTGGAGCTCAGAAAACTAAGCTCCTGATGGTTCTGCCAGTTATTGGTTAGTAGAATGTGTCATTGCGAGGAGCGCAGCGACGAAGCAATCTTAAGGTAGGGTGGGATTGCTTCGCTTCGCTCGCAATGGCAGCCATGGTTGAAAAAGCCCCCTGATTATCTCCACGTCCACCATGAGTTTGCCGTGAAGTTCCAGACCATCGCCACGGCGATGCCGGCGAGATTGAATAGCAGATAATGCTGCTCGCCGAAGATGGCGGTGAGTATGAGCAGGACCGCCAGGTTTATGCCCAGGCCGGCCAGGCTGATAACATTGAACTTGCCCAGCCGCTTGAGAAAAGACTGCCCGCCTGGCATGCGCCGGTCGCGGAAGGTGAAGTAGTCGTTCAGGGTGTAGTTGGAGACTATTGAGGCTTCAATGCTTATTGCCGAAGCGAGCCACAGAGGCAGGCTGGCAAACTGCCTGAGCAGGAAGAGCAGCCCCTCGTTAACGCTCACCCCGCTTGCTCCCACCAGGCAGAACCGGGCAAATCTCAGCAGCTCGCCCTTACGCCTCATCAGGCTGTAGAGGTGCCCGATATATTCTACCTGCTGCCGGATGCTGAGCTTGCTTTTTCCGCCGCTTCTGGCCTCAAATGTGTACGGCACCTCAGCAGTGCTGACGGCATGCCCCTCCATCAGTATTTCCAGCAATATCTTGTAGCCGGTCGGTCTCAGCCGGTCGGTGATGATATGCCGCCGGAACATGAAGAAGCCGGACATGGGGTCTTTGACCTGCCGGGTGGGTGGCAGGAGCAGGTGGGCTAAGAACATTGCGCCGCGGGATAATATCCTCCGGGCAGGTCCCCAGCCACGGCACCCCCCGCCTTTCACATAGCGGCTGGCAATGGCGATATCGGCACCGCTTTTTATCTCCTGAAGCAGGCGGGGCAGGACTTCGGGCGGGTGCTGAAGGTCGGCGTCCACTACTCCGATAATCTCGCTGTCGGTATGCTCCAGCCCGTGGACTACGGCTGATGCCAGACCCCTCTTGTTCTTGCGGATAATGACCGTTACCGGGTAGTCACCGGACAGACTCATGATTTGCCCGGCAGTGCCGTCGCGGCTGTCATCATCAATGAATACAATCTCATAGTCAGATAATGCCCGGTCTATCCGCTTGACAAGGGGCGCTATATTGTCCCGTTCGTTGAGGGTGGGGATTATGATACAGACGGGCTTGCTCATCGGTACATGAAGTATACCAGCCTCGCTATCTTGGGGCAATAAGTATCTTTGCCGGAGTTGACAGGCGGTTTAGTGCCGGGTATGATATATAGGTAATCGGTAAACAGTTGCCGCTTGCCGTATAAGATTCGGGAATTCTAGGATGAAAACGATAAAGATTATCCCGTGCCTGGACATTAAGGAAGGCAGGGTCGTCAAGGGCATCCGGTTCGTGAACCTTAAAGATGCCCGCGACCCCGTAGAGGCTGCCCGGACTTACTGCCGGGAGGGGGCTGATGAGCTTGTCTTCCTGGACATCTTTGCCACGGTTGAGAACCGGAAGACAAGGCTGGAATGGGTCAGGAGGGTCTGTGAGGTGGTTACCGTCCCCTTCGCCGTCGGGGGCGGCATCAGCAGTGTCAGCGACATGAAGGAACTGTTTGACCTGGGTGTGGCCAAGGTGTCAATCAACACGGCGGCAGTCAAAAATCCTGAACTCATAAAAGAGGCGTCCCGCAGGTTTGGCAGGGAGAGGCTGGTGGTTGCCATTGACGGCAGAAAGAACCCGCCGGGAGGCAAACTGCCCCGTCTGGAGGTGGTGGTGAAGTCCGGTAACGAGTCCACCGGCATGGATATTGTCGTATGGGCAAGGCGGGTGGAGGAACTGGGCGCCGGGGGAATTCTCCTCACCAGCAAGGATACCGATGGCACAAAGGCCGGCTATGACCTGGAGATGACGCGTGCGGTAGCCGAAGCCGTCTCAATACCGGTTACGGCGTCCGGAGGCGCCGGTACGCTGGAGCACTTCTATCAGGCGGTGGCAACGGGCAAGGCAGCGGCAGTCCTGGC
>CAYUBP010000140.1:0-4238 GCA_964443115.1 uncultured Dehalococcoidales bacterium
GATAATGAGCGGTGACTGGAGTTCAGACGTGTGCTCTTCCGATCTCTCCTTTTTGCTTATAGGACATAATATGGGCAGGAAGTTCTACTACGGGGGACAGGCGGTTATTGAGGGGGTGATGATGCGGGGCAGGACGGCGATGGTAACCGCAGTCCGCCAGCAGGGCGGCGGGATAGTTATGGATGTCCAGCCTCTGGCCAGTATCTACTCGGGCCGGTGGCGGAGGACTCCGTTGATAAGGGGCGTTATCGCTCTTGTGGAGGCGATTACCCTCGGGATTAAACCACTGCTGTACTCGGCTAATGTGTCCCTTGAGGAGGAGGGGGAGAAAATCTCAGGAGGGCTACTCTGGGGGCTGCTGGCATTTTCACTGGTTATGGGTGTTGCCCTGTTCTTCGTTGCCCCGCTGTTCCTGGCGCAGTTGCTCAACCCGTATATAAGCTCATCCCTGGTCTTTCACTTGGTAGAGGGCTTGATTCGCGTGGCTATCTTTCTTATCTACCTGGGGCTCATCAGCCTGATGCCCAGCATCAGGGATGTCTTCGCCTACCATGGCGCCGAGCACAAGACGATAAATGCCTATGAAGACGGTGTTCCCCTGGAGACGGAGACGGTGAAGCGATACAGTACAGCACACCGGCGCTGCAGCACCAGCTTCCTGTTCGTTGTGCTGGTCATCGCTATTCTGGTGTTTGCCCTTTTCGGGCGTACATCACTATGGCTGATGATACTGCCCAGGATTCTCCTCATCCCCGTGATTGCCGCCATTGGTTACGAGGTCATCTTTTTTGCTGCTGCTCATGTTGATAACCGCTTCGTCCGGGCGCTGATAGCCCCCGGCTTATGGCTTCAGGCAATGACTACCCGGCAGCCGGATGACAGGCAGATAGAAGTCGCCGTGGCGGCGTTAAAGAAGGTGCTGGAGGTTGACCCGCCAGAGGTGACGGCTTAACCCTCCTGCTCCTCGGACGGCGTGGTTAGCTGCCGGAAGAAGCAGGTCTTATTACCCGTGTGACATACCGGGCCGGTGGCTCTGGCTTTGACCAGGATGGTATCCCCGTCGCAGTCAAACCATACTGAGCGGACTATGATGCGGTTACCGGAGGTCTCGCCCTTGTGCCACAGCTCTTTCCGGCTGCGGCTGTAGAACCAGACCTCGCCGGTGTCCAGCGTGCGCTTGAGGGATTCTTTGTTCATGTAGCCCAGCATCAGCACCTCGCCGGTATCGGCATCCTGGGCGATTGCTGGGATAAGCCCTTTTTCATCAAATTTAATGTTATCTATCAAGCTGAAGCCCTATCCCTTTAATCCCTTTCTCTTATCGAGGGGAAGGGAAGTATTTTTCTTGAGAGTGGCTCTGCCCCTCTTTAACACCCCATCACTATTATTATATAACCTCCCTTATTATAACTCACTATCACAATCCTCTTAGCGATGGGAAAACGGATGAATTTTGGGAGAGGGGCTTTGCCCCTCTCGGGCACCATACTATTCTAATCTACTTAACAAGGGTAGGGGAAGTATTTCCCCGGAGATGGGCCAGCGCTCATCGTCAGCATCCCGTTAGTCTAGTTGATGGTTGCCAGCACCTGCTTCAGGTTAATGTCTCCGGTATATAACGCCTTACCGATTATTGCACCCTCAACGCCGAGCTGTTTGAGCATCTTGAGGTGGACGGGAGAAGAAATGCCGCCGGCGGCGATTATCGGCACCCTGGCGGCGTCTATCAGCCTGGCGATTGCCGTGAAGTTGGGTTCGGTGAGGGTGCCATCACGGCTGACGTCTGTATAGATAAAACGCCTGACGCCAAGCTTCACCATATCTAGGGCAAAGGACACCGCTTCCAGTTCTGTCCGCTTTTGCCAGCCGCGGGTAGCAACATAGCCATCAGAGGCGTCAACGCTGATGATGATACGGTCTGAGAAGTTGCGGCATGCCTGTTCAATCAGCTCCGGTGTCTCTACCGCTGCCGTGCTCAGGATGACGCGCTCAATACCAGCTTTGAGCAGCTGCCTGATTGTCTCCAGGCTACGGATTCCGCCGCCGACCTGGGTGGGAATTAGCAGGGCGCGGGCTATTTCGGTAATGATATCAAGGTTACGGAGCTCGCCGGCGGCGGCGCCGTCCAGGTCAACAATGTGCAGGCGCGGTGCGCCGAGCGATTGCCATTTCAGGGCTGCGTCTACCGGGTCATCAGAGAACACGGTCTCCTGCTGATAGTCGCCCTGATAGAGGCGGACACACCTGCCATTCCTGATGTCTACTGCCGGGATGATTTCTATAATGACCACCAGTCCTTCTAGAGAGTAAGAAGAGAGCCCCGGGGCTCTCTTCTTACTTATTCTAACGTATTTAAGCAGTTATTTAGAGATTAATGTTGGAGTACTTACGCCAGGGTCTGGCCTTAAATGCCTTGTCGTTCTTATTCTTATCCTCAAGAGCATCCAGGGCACGGTTGATGACCTTTCTGGTATCGCTGGGCAGGATTACGTCGTCAACATAGCCGCGCTCGGCGCCGCAGTACGGGTTCTCGTAGATGTCGCTGTATTCCTTGATGCGCTGGGCAGCTGTCTCTTTGGGATTGCCGGACTCCTTGATTTCCTTGGCGAAGATGATGCTGGCGGCAGTCTCGGCACCGACGATTGTAATCCGGGCGGTGGGCCAGGCAAAGACTAGGTCAGCGCCGATACCCTTGTCCAGCATACCGTAGTGGGCGCCGGCGTAAGACTTCCTGATGATGATGGAAATAAGGGGCACACTGGCGTCAGCCCAGGCGAAAAGCAGCTTGGCACCGTGCCTGAGGATACCCTTCCAGTCCTGGTCAGAGCCTATCATATATCCGGGGCAGTCCCCGAGGGCGACTACCGGAATATTGAACAGGTCGCAGAACCTGGCAAACCTGGCTCCCTTATCTGCGGCGTCGCAGTCAATAGTGCCGGCTGCCCACATCGGCTGGTTAGACCAGATACCCACCGTTCTGCCGTTGAACCGGGCAAAGCCGGTAATAACGCTCCGGGCGTGGTTCTTAAGTATCTCGCAGAAATAGCCGTCATCAACTATGGCGCGAATTACCTTGAACATGTCATAGGGTTGTGTTGGGCGGTCGGGTATAATCGTGTCCAGCTCGGGGCATGTCCGCCAAGGGTCATCACTGGTCTTAATACGGGGCGGCATTTCCCGGTTATTGGATGGGAACAGGGATAGCAGCTCCTTAGTCTTGTCCAGGGCATCCTTATCGTCATTGGCTATGATGTGAGTCTGCCCGGATTTGACGGCGTGCGCTTTCCATCCTGAGAGCTCCTCAAGAGATATCTCCTCTCCGAGCTGTGTCTTGACAAACGCCGGCCCGGCAATTCCCATGAAGCCGGTGTCCTTGCACTGGATGATGAAGTCCTGCATAATCGGGTGGTAGGCTTGCCCGCCCAGGCAGGGGCCCATGAGGACGGCAATCTGTGGGATTACGCCCGAAGCCTGTATCTGGGAGCGGAACAGCCTGCCGTACATCTCCAGCGTGTCCATGCCTTCCTGGAGCCGGGCGCCGCCAGAGTCATTCAAGCCAACCAGTGGCCACCCCATTTCCTTGGCGAAGTCAATAGCCCGGATCTCTTTCAGTCCGTGGTATTCGCCAAAGGTACCCGCCATTGCCATGAAGTCTTCAGCAAAGGCGACTACCGGTCTGCCGTTTACCAGCCCGTAGCCGGTCACTACTCCTTCGGCGGGGACCTCAGCCTTGTCCATGCCGAAATGCAGGGTGCGGTGCTTGACGAACAAGCCAAGTTCAGTGAAAGTGCCGGGGTCAAAGAAGTAGTCTATCCTTTCCCGTGCCGTCCACTGGCCCTTCTTATGGCGCTTCTCAATGACTTCGGGGGAAGCCATCTGTACAATTTTAGCCCGTTTCCGCTTGTATTCTTCAATAAGCTCTTGTGTGGTTGCCATTTCGCTAACCGGTCTCCTTTCTTCGTTTAGAAACTGTCTTTTTCTCTGGGGATTATACCATTATTTTTACGATGATAACAAATGTCAGCTTAAATCAGCGCGCGGAGCCTGGTTGCTGCTTGCGTCTGTGGCGCTGGTTTGCTAGAATCAAGGGGCGGGCTTGGTGTGGAGGTTCAGGGTGGAGCGTCTCTGAAAAGCGGTGTTATTTTAGCCCGTGCGCTGGATATGGGCCGTTAGCTCAGATGGCAGAGCACCTGACTTTTAATCAGGGTGTCGCAGGTTCGAGACCTGCACGGCCTACT
>CAYUBP010000141.1:0-4221 GCA_964443115.1 uncultured Dehalococcoidales bacterium
CGGTATCAGGTAATTCTTGTGGACCCGGACATTGTCAAAGAAGACCTCGTTGAAGTGCACCCCGCCCGTCATATCAACTATCGGGCGGACATCAATCCCGGGCTTGTCCGTCGAAAAGACAAACTCGCTGATACCGCGGTGCTTCTGGCTGGCAGGGTCAGTCCTGGCGACCAGGTAAATCCAGTTCATGTGGCTGCCGCCGCTGGTCCACACCTTCTGCCCGTCAATGACGTAGTAGTCACCGTCCTCAGTCGCCCGGGTCTTGAGCGAAGCCAGGTCAGAGCCGGCCTCCGGCTCGCTCATGCCTAAGCCCACGTAGGCTTCTCCCTTCAGAATCTTGGGCAGTATCTCCTTCTTCTGCTCGTCGGTGCCATAGCGGACGATACCGCCGCCTATCTGGCGGTCGGCAAACCAGTGGCAGGCTGCCGGCGCCCCGTAGCGGAGCATCTCTTCGGTAAGAATGAGCCGGTCAATGAACGAGCGCCCCTGTCCGCCGTACTCCTTGGGCCAGGTCAGTCCAATCCAGCCCCTGGCGGCAACCCTCTTGGTAAAGGCAGGGTCATAAGCCATTATCCAGGCATCACATGTCGGCTGCCACAGTCCCTGCTTTATCTCACCTTCCAGAAAGCTGCGGACCTCCCTTCTGAACTCCTGTTGCTCTTCGGTTAACCTGAAATCCATACGTACTCCTCCCTTCGTTCGGTCTTATTGTTATAAGAGCGGGTAGTACCAGCAGGCTAGATAGCCAGGCAGGTAACAGTCCGGGAAATGCCGGGTATCGGATGAACCTTATTAGTAACCAGGTCGCCAATCTCAGTAAGGCTGTCGGCTTCCACAACGACGATGACATCGTAAGGGCCGGTTACCGCATCAACTGACTTCACCCCCTTCAGCTGGCTAAGGATAGCGGCAACTTCCTTGGTTCTACCCACAGCGGTCTCAATGAGAACGAATGCTTTGGCTGCCATTAGAGTCGCACCCCCTCTCTTTTGATAGCGGGCGAGGAACGTGTTCATTATAGTTTAGTCCCCAGCTACTGTCAACTTCAAAGCTGATTTCACCGCTGCCACAGGGAGGGCTTGACAAGACCGGGGTAAAGTGTGTACATTATTACTTGCCAATTTTGGTAAGTAAATTGTTCGGCAAATTTTGCTGACAGCGCTGGAATGCGAAAGAGATTCGTCCGCGAAGCAGAGTTCCTCATAGTCAACTACCTGGTGGGCCCGGTCGCCGGTACTCTCGTCTGTCTGCTGGAAGCCCTTGGCAGAATCAAGTTCTATCATTTTGAGCGGTTCCCCATATGGGGAGAGAAGCTGATAATCGTCTCCAATCATCCCTCCCTGCTGGAGCCGGTGGTGCTGCCGCTGATGGGTTTCCCGTGGATGAACTTTCCCTGGGTGTTCTCGCCGGTATGGTACCGCTTCAAGTTTTCCCTGGGCTGGATAAAGGAGTTGCAGAGGGAGTTCACCCGCCAGAAGAAGCTCATTCCCATCAACGTCCCCGATAAGAACAACTTTTATGACCCCCCGTATATGAAGGTTTTTCAGGGGATAAACGTACCGGTTGATAGAAACGGCGGAGCCCGCGGCAGAGTCGGCACCATCATGGCGCTCAAGGAGATACTGGACAATGGGGGAAGGATTCTAATCTTCCCTGAAGGCGCCCGCACCTTCAAGGCAGTACAGAGGACCGGCAATGTCAGCCCGAACGGCAAGCAGATGGGGAGACTAAAGGATGGGGCAGCCTGGCTTGCCCTGAACACCAGCGCCCGGGTCCTGCCCATCTGGGTCGAGGGGACGGATAAGGTCTTACCCAATAATAAGCTGCCCTTCCCCCGGCTGTGGCATCGGATTACGGTCAGAATTGGCGACCCCTTTATGGTTCAGGGGAGCACGCGCCAGGAGGCTACCACGGAAATCACCCAGTCCCTTCTGGAGCTTGCCGGAGAGAAGAACTAGAGACCTTACTCCTATTCCCTGAGTCTTCTTCCCCTTGCGTTCTGCAAGGGGATTAATGTTTTAGAAGAGGACTGCGCCCTCTTAAACACCCTGCAATCATCACGAGGTACATATATCAGTGAGTTTAGGGAGGGTGGAGCCTCTTGCTAAGGGAAGGGGAGTACATATTTGGGAGAGAGCGCTGTGGTCTCTTAAAATTGTGGTGGTCTGAAAGGAGCGGTGCGGGTGAGTTCAAGAGAGGTGTTAGCCCCTCTTTTTCTTTTACGCCCCTTTGTAAAAGTTTAAACAAAAGCGCTCCTTGGAGGTGTTGACAAGCATCACCAGCTATGGTATTATAAGGCATACGGCAAACGGTTGCCGCTTGCCGAAAGGGTAAGTGAGAATGAGAAGGGTCTATATAAAGGAAGAGGTCTGTATGGGCTGTCACCTCTGCGAGGTCTACTGCCAGTTGCGGCATGCCCGTTCTAACGACCTGGTCAAGGCGTTCAGGGAACTGCCGCATCCGGTGCCGAGGCTCCATGTTGACGGGGCGGGGGCGGTCTCCTTCTCGGTGCGCTGCCAGCAGTGTGATGACGCCCCCTGCGTTCAAGCCTGTCTGACCGGTGCTCTGGGCCGCGACGCGGAGGGCGGGCTGGTGACAGTGGACGAGGAACGGTGCATTGGCTGCTGGACATGCCTCCTGGTCTGCCCGCTGGGGGTGATACGGCAGGACACCGGCAAGAAGAAGGCAGCCAGGTGCGACCTCTGCCGTGGGGACGAGGTCCCTGCCTGTGTCGCCAGTTGCCCCAATGAGGCGCTGGTATATGTGGAGGAGCGATGATTGCCATCGTTGACTATGGTGCTGGCAACCTGCGCAGCGTGGTCAATGCCGTGAGCCGGCTGGGCTACCAGCCGAAGGTGACGGGCAACCCGGCTGAGGTGCTCGGCGCCCGGGCGGTTATCCTGCCGGGGGTTGGCGCCGCGGCGGATACCATTGCCGGGCTGCAGAAGCGGGGGCTGGTCAGTGCCGTCCGGAGAGTTATTGCCGGAGGGCGCCCGTTTCTCGGCGTCTGCATCGGGCTGCAGGTACTGTTTACAGGCACCGAGGAGGGTGGCTGGCAGGGGTGTCTGGGCATCATCCCGGGGCGGGTAAAGAGGCTTCCGCCGGGGCTGAAGGTGCCCCACATGGGCTGGAACCAGGTGCGGCAAAGAATATCCCACCCAGTTTTTAGCGGCATTCCCGATGAAGCTAACTTCTACTTTGTGCACAGCTACTACGCTGAGCCGGAGGACAGTTCTCTGGTCGCCGGCGAGACGGAGTACGGCATCCCGATATGCAGTGTGATTGCCCGGGGTAACCTGGTAGCGACCCAGTTCCACCCGGAAAAGAGCGGCGGGCCGGGGCTCCGGCTCTATGACAACTTTATCCGGATGGCGCTGGGGCAGGGAGCAGGTGGGGGGAATGATGGATAGAACGAAGTACTTAATCATCGGTAACTCAGCCGGCGGTATCGGGGCGGCAGAAGCCATCCGTGAGGTGGACAGCGCCGGTGCGGTTATGATTATCTCCGACGAGCCGTACCCCGCCTACTCAAAGCCGCTTATCTCCGAGTACCTGGCTACTCACATGCCGGTGGATAGGCTGAGGTTCCGCCCCGGTGATTTCTACGAGAAGAACAGCATCCAGACCCTGCTTGGAGAGAAGGTGGTGGAGCTCAATATTGATGAGCGCACGGTCGGGCTGGAGAGCGGCCGGAAGCTTGGCTGGCGGAGGCTGCTGCTGGCTACCGGCGGCTCGTCGGTTGTCCCCGGGATAGAGGGGACGGGGCTCAAGGGGGTCTTCACCTTCAACCGGCTGGATGACGCCATAGCCGTTGACCGGTATCTGGGCAGGCTGGTCAGGAGACCGGTAAGGGCGGTGGTCATCGGCGGCGGGCTCATCGGGGTCAGCGCCGCCGAAGCCCTGGTCAGGCGGGATGTTGAGGTCACCATCGTTGAGATGAAGGAACGCATCCTGAATACCATTCTTGACGAGGCTGCCTCAGCTCTGGAGGCGGAAGCCCTGGGTAAGGCGGGGGTGGAAATCATCACCGGTCACACGGTGGCTGAAATCAGCAGCTACTCCGGCGGTGCCGCCACCGGCGTCCTGCTGGACGACGGCTCGCCTCTTCTCTGCGAGCTGGTTATTGTGGCGATTGGTGTCCAGCCGCGCCTGGGGTTTGCAGCCGGCATCAGGACCAACCGGGGCGTCATCGTTGACCGCCGCATGGCGACATCGGCGGCC
>CAYUBP010000142.1:0-1961 GCA_964443115.1 uncultured Dehalococcoidales bacterium
CTCAATCTCACCGCTGAAGAGGTTCTGGGACTGGTTGCCGGCGTGGATATCGTCAATTTCAGGGAGGCGATGACAGAGAGAGCCGACGACTATGACATTGCCTTCGTGGAGGGGAGCGTCACCCGTGAATCGGAGATAGCCCGGTTGGAGGCGATTCGCGAACGGGCGAAGGTTGTGGTTGCACTGGGCGCCTGCGCCTGTATCGGCGGTGTTAACTGCCTGAAAAACCATATGCCGATGGAAGAAGCCCTGAAAATAGTCTATGGCGAGGATGCCGGGTATTACGATACCATTCCCGCCCGCCCGATAAACGCCGTGATCGCGGTTGACCACTATGTCAGGGGGTGTCCGCCGGTCACTGCTGAGATTCTTAAGGTAATCAAGGCCCTGCTGTTAGGCAGGAAGCCGGACATACCGAACCATCCCGTATGCGTTGAGTGTAAAATGGCGGGGAATGTCTGTGTTTTTGAAAGGGGCATGACCTGCCTGGGTCCGGTAACCAGGGCCGGCTGCGGGGCGATTTGTGTTACCGGCGGGCGGCACTGCTGGGGCTGCCGCGGGCTGATTGATGACCCCAACGTGGACTCGGAAAAGGAAATACTCAATAAGTACGGCTTGACCGTTGACCAGGTGGTTGAGAAATTTAAGATTTACAACACCTATGCGGAGGTGGCAAAGTGACTCAGGTCAATATTAACGTCCGCCATCTGACCCGTGTCGAAGGGCACGGCAATATCGTGTTGAATGCCCGGGACGGCAAGATTGAGGAGCTGAGATGGGAGGTCCCCGAATCCCCCCGCTTTTTTGAAGCCATGTTGATTGGGAGGTATTACGAGGACGTCCCTCACATCGCCTCCCGAATCTGCGGCATCTGCTCCATCGCCCATACTACCGCATCAATTCAAGCCATAGAAGCCGCCTTCGGCGTTAAGCCGTCAGAGCAAACGCTGCTCCTGCGCAGGCTACTCTATAATGCCGAATACCTGGAAAGTCACGTGCTCCATGCCTATTTTCTGGTTGCCCCCGACTTTCTTGGTGCCGGCAGCGTCTTCCCGTTGATAGACACCCACAAAGAAGCGGTGGTACGCGCCTTGCGGCTGAAGAAACTGGCTTATAACCTGGCTGAGCTGCTGGCGGGCAGGAAGACGCACCCGCTGTCAATGGTGGTGGGCGGCTTTGCTAGGCTACCCGTCCTCTCCGAGCTGAAAGCCATCCGCAAAAGGCTGGAGGAGGCGCTGGTGGATATGGAAGCTACCGTTGACCTGTTTAAGACGCTGAAAATCCCCGATTTTGTCCGTGAGACTGAGTATATTGCCCTCAAAGACCCGGGGGAATACGCTCTTATCAGCGGTGAAATCGCCTCGTCCGACGCCGGCGTCGCGCCGCTCAACGATTACCTCCAGGTGACCAACGAGTTCTGTGTCCCCCACTCCACGGCTAAATACACTAAGAATAAGCGGGACTCGTATATGGTGGGGGCGCTGTCGCGCTTCAATCTTAACCACACACAGCTTTTGCCCGGGGCAAAAAAGGCGGCTAAGGAGCTGGGTTTGAAAGCCCCCAGCCATAACCCGTTTATGATAACCGTAGCCCAGGTGGTTGAAATCGTTCATATCCTGGAGGACAGCCTGCATATAGTTGACCGGCTGTGGTCGCGCGGGCTGGAGGAGGAGACTCAGCGGGTAAAGGTGCGGGCGGGTAGAGGTGTCGGTGCGGTGGAAGCGCCGCGGGGGATACTCTTCCATGACTACACTTTTGACAGTAACGGAATACTCACCGGAGCCAACTGCGTTATTCCCACCAACCAGAATCACAACAACATACAGAAGGATATGGAGGCTCTGGTGCCGCAGATTCTGGGACAGCCCGAGGACAGAATCTGCCTTACGCTGGAGATGCTGGTCAGGGCTTACGACCCGTGTATTTCCTGCTCCACGCATATGCTGAAGCTGGCTTTTAAG
>CAYUBP010000142.1:2061-4184 GCA_964443115.1 uncultured Dehalococcoidales bacterium
CTATCGGGCGATAGTCCTTGCCTCCTCGGGAAGAGGGGGAGGAACGGGTTCGGCGATAATCTTCGTCACCGCCTTAAATTTGGGGGGACAGACTTCAAAGCATGTCCCGCATTTTATGCACTTGTCCTGGTTGATGACGTGAATAAGGTTCTTGCCGCCGGTAATCGCCTCTACCGGGCACTTCCTGAGGCAGATTGAACACGCCTGGCACTTCTTCGGGTCAATGTAGTAGGAGACTGCCTCGCTAAATAACTTTTCTATCTCGTCGCGGGTGAAAAACCCGTCATATTCTTCCGGGTTTGTAAGACGTGCCGCCAGCTTCTCATTCTCCACAATCTTGATATAGGGGACCAGCTTTATAACCTCTTCAAGCCTGGTCTTCAGTTCATCACTGTCTATACCTTCGCTCTTACCAAGCGGCCCCAGCTCCTTCACCTTCCTGACGAAATCATTGACCACCTCGGCAAAAACGATGCCCTCGCCGGCGGACATAAACTCTATCCTCAATCTTTCCGGGTTAAGACCTATGTGCTCCATTATTTTCTTGCACAGGAGCACCATGGTCAGCGCATGGTAGTTCCCGTGGGTAATATAGTTGCACTCATTCAGACGGCAGCCGCCGATAAAGACGCCGTCCATTCCGTTGGAGAAAGCCCTGAGCACAAACTCCAGGTCTACTCTACCGGAACACATGACGCGGATGAGCCTCATTTCAGTTGTGTATTGCAGTCTGGAAACTCCAGCCAGGTCGGCAGCGCCGTATGCTCACCAGTGGCATACGAAGCCCAGTATCCTGGGTTTAAACTCAAGTGCTGTCAATCTTATATCCTTTCCGGGCGGTAAAACCCTTGTCTATGAGCGGACTTCTGCAAGGGCTGGGACCGCCGCATCAATCTGGCTCAGGAGCTCCTCATCGGTATAGTGCTTTAGCTGTATTGCCCCCGTGGGGCACTTTGCGTTGCAGAGGCCGTCCCCTTTGCAGAGTACGGGGTTAACCACCGCCTTTTTGCCCTGCCGGGTCTCGCGGAGCTCTATAGCGCCATAAGCACAGACTGACATGCACGCCCCGCACCCCATGCACCTCTTCTCCTCTACCTCGCAAACGGCGCCGGAGGCTGTAACCGATTCCTGCGAGAGGAGCGCCAGGACCCTCCCCGCGGCTCCGTAAGCCTGGTTAATCGTCTCCGGTATGTGCTTGGGGTAGTGTGCCGTCCCGCACAGGAAAACACCGTCCGTGGCGAAGTCAACGGGCCTTAGTTTCACGTGGGCTTCCTTGAAAAAGTCATCCGGTCCCAGGGAGACCTTGAATAGCTGGGATATTTCCCTGTTCCCTGCCGGGGGGATAGCGGCGGCAGCCAGGGAGACGATATCGGCGTCTATAGCAATCTTCTTGCCTAAAATAGGGTCGGTCACAGTAACCCTCAGGATACCCTCTCCGCCCTCCTGGGCGGGCTCCACCCGGGGCTTATCGTCCGGCTCATAGCGGATGAACTTTACCTCACGGCTTGCCGCCTCCCGGTAGTATTCCTCCCTGAAACCGTATGTTCTTATATCCCGGAAGAGAATGTAAATATCAATATCGGGGTTTATCTCTTTCAGTTTCAGGGCGTTCTTGACGGACTCGCTGCAGCATACGCGGCTGCAGTAGTTCCGGTCTTCGTTCCGGCAGCCCACGCATTGAATCATGACCAGGCCTCTGGCACCGGTCACCTGCTGGTCTCCCCTGGCGATTTTCTCCTCCAGCTCCAGGTTAGTCATTACCTTGTTATCCTCTCCGTAGAGGTATTCGGCGGGTTTGTATTCATCAACACCGGTAGCGATGACAGCGGCGCCGTGTTTTATCTCCGTGACCCCCCGCTCGGACTTGACCCGGGTTACGAAATTCCCGATGTAGCCGGTGGCCTCGGTGATGGTAGCGCCGGTATATATGTGTACCAGGGGGTTTTTATATACCCGGCTTATAAGCTCGCGAAGGTATACCTGGACATCAAGCCCTTCCAGCGTGTAGTGAATCCTCCGCGCCATTCCCCCCAGTTCTGCGTCCTTTTCCAGGAGGTGTACCTCGTGCCCCTGCTCGGCTATGGAGAGGGCGCAGGTCATGCCGGCGATGCCCCCGCCGACCA
>CAYUBP010000143.1:0-4138 GCA_964443115.1 uncultured Dehalococcoidales bacterium
TACGAGATTGAATCTCGTGACTGGAGTTCAGACGTGTGCTCTTCCGATCTAAAAAGAATCGGCATCCTGGCAGGGACAGCGGTGGCTATTCTGATAGTCCTGGCTCTGCTCCTGACCTAGAGAAGCATATGGACATCATTGAGGCAATCAGGACCAGGAGGAGTATCCGCAAGTACCGCACCGAGCCGGTTGACGACGAGAAGATAAGGCTTGTACTGGAGGCTGCTAGCCAAGCACCGTCCTGGGCTAACACGCAGTGCTGGCGGTTCATCGTGGTGCGGGACAGCAATATAAAGAACCGGCTCGCCGGTACACTGGTCGCCGTATCCGATAGTCCCAACCGGTCTGCCGAGGCACTGAGGGCAGCGCCGGTGGTAATCGTCGCCTGTGCCGAGCTGGGAAAGTCCGGGTACTATGCCCGGGAGCCGAGAGAGCCAGCCACCGATAAGGGCGACTGGTACATGTTTGATGTCGCCCTGGCGATGCAGAACCTGCAGCTGGCGGCCCATTCTCTGGGGCTGGGCACAGTGCATATCGGCGCCTTCAACGCAAAACAGGTAGCCGGAATCATGGAGGTGCCGCAGGGCATCACGGTGGTTGAAATGACCCCCCTCGGCTATCCCGACGAGGAGCCTCTCCCCCGTGTAAGGAAAGACCTCTCGGAAATTGTCTTCTACGACCGGTACGGCACGAAGTAAGCCATGCGCCGCTCATTAACCGGCAGGCTGATAATCGCCATCGTTACCACCGTGCTGGAGGAAGCGATACTGGCGGCAGTGATGCTCTGGGTGCTGCCACAGCTTGATATTCACGTCCCCATCTGGGCTCTCATCACAATCACGGCTGCATGGGCAGCCAACGCCGTTATTTTCTACCAGATTGGCAGCCGCGCCCTGAGACGGAGACCGGTCCCCGGACTGGGCAAGGCCATCGGCAACCGGGGCAGGGTAGTAAAACGCCTCGCTCCGCACGGCATGGTCAGAATCGGCAGGGAGCTCTGGGAGGCAAAATCAGCGAGCGGAGACATGGATGTTGGGGAAGAGGTGACGGTAATAGAGCAGGACGGGCTCAAGCTCACCGTGACCAGGCTCCGGGACAACGACTAGTTTATATATTCTCCCCCTGGTAGACTCCTTGGTAGCCCTCTGTCTCACCCGTAAGCGGAAGAAAAACAAGCTGCATGAGCCTGGCATTTCTCTGCAATCGTATCCCCAGGGAATTATGCACCACCAGAAGCGACTGGGAGCGCCCGCAGTAGCCGGCATCCCAGACGGCGGTGCCTATCGTAGCGCCACAGCGGAGCAGGCTCGACCGGGGACGTCCCAGTGCCATGATGTCCTTCGGCAGGTTAACAACCTCATTATAGTTGACGATGTAAGCGCCCGGGGCCAGGTCAATAAAACCCAGCCCGTCAAAGGCTAACGGGGCTAAATCGGACACCCGTCTCCAGGCATTGCTTGCTGCTATAGTACCCGCAGACTGGAGCGCGGCCACCTCACGGAGGCTGAGGTCAACGCCATTGGGCTGCACCTGCTCATCAATATTAACAGCAGACTCTATCAGCGGGGGCTGGCGCTGGAGCAATCTGTAAATATCCTGTCTGGAGAGAACGGCTGTCATCCTGCATATTTTACCACAAACACACTAACGGGGGAGGCGGCAGATTATTCAGCAAAAAGAGCGAAGGATGCACATCCTGTTGACAAGGGAGCACTCATAAGTATAAATTAGTGGAAATATTACGGGGGCTCAGAATGAAAGTAAAGGTAGTTACCGACAGCAGCGCCGACCTGCCACTGGCGATAATCAAGGAGTTGGGAATTACTGTCGTGCCACTATATGTCCGCTTCGGGGACAAAACCTTCCGCGACCGGGTAGACATCAGCGAAGATGAGTTTTACCAGAGGCTGCAGCACGACCCCGCCCACCCCAACACAACCCAGCCCACCCCGAACGACTTTGCCGAGGTCTATGCGAGGCTGTCCGAGGAGTGCGACGGGATTATCTCCATCCACATCTCCAGCAAGCTGAGCGGCACCTATAACTCGGCAGTGCAGGGCAAGGAGAGCCTGAAAAATAGTTGCCCCATTGAGGTGATTGACTCCCGGACACTGACCATGGGACTGGGGCTGCTGGATATTCTGGCGGCCAAGTCGGCTCAGAGGGGAAAAGGCTTACCCGAGATAGCGGACGAGGTAAAACGGGCTATCCCCGATATCCATCTCCTTGCCCTTTTTGATACCTTAAAATACCTGCTCCTCGGGGGGCGCATCGGCAAAGCCAAGGCGCTGCTGGGTTCAATACTGAACGTAAAGCCAATGATTACCCTGAAGGATGGCGAAACAATGCCCGCCGGTCAGGTACGCACCCGCTCCAAGGGTACCGAACGGCTGTTTGAATTTGTGAAAAACGCTGCCGAAGTCCAGGATGCAGCGGTTATCTATACCACGACGCCCGATGAAGCGCGAACCCTGGCGGAGCGCCTCTGGTCAATAGCCACCAAAGAAAGGACAACTCTCGCTAGGCTGGGACCCACGCTCGGGGTACATATAGGCCCCGGGGCACTAATTGTTGCCTTCATAGGGAAAATGTAGATACAGGTCCAAGGCAAAAGCCCAGCCCCAGCTACAGCGAGGGCGGCAGCCACGG
Source organism: uncultured Dehalococcoidales bacterium (assembly GCA_964443115.1). Taxonomy (GTDB): domain Bacteria; phylum Chloroflexota; class Dehalococcoidia; order Dehalococcoidales; family W111; genus CAYUBP01. The sequence continues at coordinate 2,650 of CAYUBP010000143.1, forward strand.
AGGCGGCACCGGCAGGTTCTCGCTGGTGGTCAGCCAGTAGTATTCATCAATGAACCGGGCAAGCGATTTCTGGCAGCCGTAGTTGTTGTACCCCAGCTTGCTTGACAGGAACTCCTCAGGTGTACCGGGAAGCCCGAGATTATAGAAGTCCTCGGCAACCTCCTGGGCACTCTGCTGCGTAATCCGTAACCACTTGATAAAGTCTTCCGCCTCTCCCAGGAGACCGAAGTGGCTGGATGTCCCCAGGTTGAGAGCCACAAACAAAGAGTCGTTAAGAATATGAGCGATTTTGCTTATCCCCGTCAGCCAGAGTCCGTGGACGGTATGCAGGTTTTCATAGATTTGCCTTATGTTCTTTATCAGCTCCTCGTTGGACAGGTCACAATCGTGCAGGTTCTCACCCTGTAGAGAAGAAATGGAGGGGTGCAACTCAACTATTTGAGCCAGTATATTGTCTTCCCCTTTTAGCACCGGCAGCCGCAGCCCGATGCTGCTGATAAAACCAAAGATAACCTTGGCTTCAAACTCCTCGTAAGGGACTTCCCACGGCGTTTGCCGGAGCTTGTTAATAAATGTAGTGTCCCGGAGAAGCTTCACATATTTTCTATCCCCGCTAGACTTGTAGTAGTAAAGGAGCGCTCCCCATGCAAGGTCGCTAAATTTCACGTTAACTCCTACTGGTTTAGCATCCCCACGTACAGGGCAAGACTGTAGAGCAAAGCCCCCAGATTGATACGGTAGATATGTTACTATAATCTACCCGCATAATCAATAGCAAGAGACAGCGAATGCTGACTTGGTTCTGCTCATTCTTGGTTGTTAGGACGTGTCATTGCGAGGAGCATAGCGACGAAGCAATCTGATACAAAGAGATTGCTTCGCTCCGCTCGCAATGACAACTAAGATTGCGTAAAAGGGCTGACTTGATTTACTTGACAAATAGTAACGTACGGAGAATAATAAAAGTACAGGCAGAATCTCCAGGGAGGCGTTCGGATGGACTACAGAAAGCTGGTAGGAGTGCTAGTTATCGCCGCGCTGCTTCTGACCGGTTCTGTCTCATGCAGCGCTCAAGTCTGGGGTGGGAACTCCGGCGTGGAGTACATGGCTATCAGCCTCTCCGCCGGCGGGGAGGCGGTGATAAACCCGGCGGAGAGCGGGGGCGGGGGGGAGTTTGAAGCCATCCGCAAAGCGGCTGATGCCTACGTGAACAGCGGCAAGCCGCTTTACATCACCGCCGAGCAGTTATATGACGCCGTCATGACCGGCATCGGGCTCTCGGACTATGATATCACCTGGTATGACCCCCTAGCTTACACGCGAGCACCCTTCATCCTTGACATCCGTACCGCCCAGCCCGAGCAGCCTGACCTCTATCTTGGCGGGCATATCCCGGGCGCAATCCACATTCCCTGGCAACAACTTACCCAGTATACAAACTTCAAGAACCTGCCCAAGGAGAGGGAGATTGTGGTGGTGAGCAGCACCG
>CAYUBP010000144.1:0-4098 GCA_964443115.1 uncultured Dehalococcoidales bacterium
TAAGAAGAGAGGTTAGCACACCCCCTTCTTTTCCCCTCTTTTTAGTAAAGGAAGGGGGGCAGGGGGATGGATTTACTAAAATAACCTACTCCTCCTCCGTTTCTGACTGCTGGAAGTATTTCATGTAGATATCGTCCAGCGTTACCTCGTGGATGCGCATCTGGATGGGCGGCAGGTCATTCTGCGCCATTACCTTGGCTATTTGCTCCCGCAGGTCGGAATCGCTGGTTATCAGCAGGGTATTGCCTTTCGCCTCAGCTTTAATTACCCCTCTTATGGAACCTGCTATTTCCAGCGCCCGCGGGCTGGTTCTGGCGGTCTCAATTTCTATCTGGTAGCGGGCTCCAGCCATCGCCTGCTTACCCAGCTCGGCAACTGAACCCTGAGCCACCAGTTTACCTCTTGACAGTATCCCTACCCGGTCGCATATCTTCTGGACCTCGTATAGCCGGTGAGAAGAGAGGACAACGGTAGTTCCCATTTGCGGCAGGCTTTCCATCAGGTCAAGTATCTGGTTGATGCCCTCCGGGTCAAGCCCGCTCGTTGGCTCGTCAAGGAAGACAATCTTCGGTTTCTTGATGAGGACATCGGCAATACCCAGGCGCTGCCTCATCCCCCGGGAGAACTTGCCCACGGCAAGGTCAGCGGCACGGCTGATGCCGACCCTATCCAGAAGCTCGGTGATTCTCTTCTCGGTTTCATCAACGGAGATGTTGTTGAGCTCTGCGGTGAATCTCAGGTTCTGCCTGGCGGTGAGGTGGTTATAAAAGCCGACGACCTCCGGCAGATAGCCGATAACTTTTTTAACCTCCATGGGTTCCCGGGTGGGGTCATGCCCGAAAACCTGCGCCGAGCCGGATACCGGCTCGGTTAGCCCCAGGAGCATCAGGATAGTCGTTGTTTTACCGGCACCGTTGGGACCGAGTAAGCCGAATATCTCTTTCTCACCGATGTTGAGATTGAGGTGGTCAACTACGGTGACCCCGTCGTAGCTCTTGGTCAGACCCTTGGTTTCAACTACTATCTTGCTCATCCCGTCACCTCCCTGCGCTCTCGGTACTAGCCGACCAGCTCTTTGACCTTGCTGGTGAAGGCGGGTAAGGCTTTCTTCCAGTCGGCGACAATGCCAAAGCGGGCTTCCCTGAATATGTTTGCCTCTGCGTCCTTGTTTATCGCCACGATGGTCTTGGAGCCGGAGCAGCCGCTCATGTGCTGGCTGGCGCCGGAGACGGCGACGGCGATATAGAGGTCGGGGGAAACAATCTTTCCGGTAAGCCCTATCTGGGAGGCGGCTGGTACCCACCCGCTATCACAGGGCGGGCGGGTGGCGCCGACTGCTGCCTTGAGGAGTTTCGCCAGCTCCTCAAGCTGCTTGAAGCCTTCGGCGTTGCCGATGCCCCTGCCGCCGGCGACGATTACCGGAGCGTCCTCCAGCTTTATGCCGACTACCTCTTCCTTTACCTTTTCCACTACCTTGGTCCTTATCGCTCCCGCCTCCAGTCCGGCGGCAATATTGATTACCTCACCCTTCCTTGCTGCGTCCCGCTCCAGGGGTGACATCGCCTTGGCTCTAATCGTGGCTATCTGGGGGTCGGTGTCAGAGGTGAAGATTGCCTGGGCATTTCCGCCATAGACCGGCTTTGTCTGCAGCAGCCGTTTTGACTGGGGGTCAATGGCTAGCTCAATGCAGCCCAGCGAAGCGGCAGTACCCAGCCTGAAAGCTAGGCGGGGTGCCAGGTCGCGCCCTATGGAGGTCTGTCCCATAATGACGACTCTGGGCGTCACCTGCTTGATTACTTTCTCCATCACCGATACGTATGAGTCTGTCTGGTAGTCCTTGAGCAGCGGGTCATCAACTATATAGGCTTTGTCCGCCCCGAAGGCGATAGCCTCTCCCGCCAGGGCGGCAATATCGCTTCCGATTATTACTGCACACAGTTCCTCTTTAAGGTCATCAGCCAGCTTTCTGCCGCCGCCCAGCAGCTCCGTAGCCGCTGACTTCAGCTTTCCCTCGGCGGCTTCGCAATAGACCATAACGCCTTTATATTCAGCCATGAAATCCCCCTTCTACTACAGTATCTTGGCTTCCCTGAGCTTAGCGGCGAGATTAGCCCCCATCTCTTCCGGGGTCTCTCCCTTGATAATTTCGCACTTGCTTTCACGGACCGGCTGGAAGAGCCTGGTGAGCTTTGCCCGCCGTCCGCTGGCACCGGTTTGAGCCGGCTCAGCGCCGATATCGGCTGGTTTCCAGATAACCGGCTCCTTCTTCTTGGCTGCCATGATGCCTTTTATGGTCGGGTAGCGGGCTTCGCCAATCTCGTGGCTTATGGTTATTAGTGCCGGAAGAGGCACATCAACCACCTCGTACCCGTCTTCGGTTACCCGCTCCACCCGCGCCTTGCCGTCGCTGATGGTTATCTTCTTAGCCAGGGTGACGCTGGGCAGCCCAAGTATCTCGGCAATGGCTGAGCCTACCTGCCCGGCGTTGGTATCGGAGGCTTCCCTCCCGCAGAAGACAATGTCATAGGTTCCTATTTTCTTGATAGCCATTGCCAGGGCATACGCTGTAGACCAGCTATCGCCGCCGGCAAATGCCTCGTCCTCCAGCAGGATTAGCTCATCAGCTCCCATTGACAACGGCTTCTTGATGACATCCCTAATCTGCCCCACTCCGAGGCTTACGGCAGTAACCTTGCCACCCGTGGTGTCTTTAATCTTGAGCGCTGCCTCTACCGCGTATTCGGCATAGGGGTCAAGCACCGGTGGTACACCCGCCGGCGGCACCATCTTGTTGTTGGCGGCGTCAATCTTAAAGCTGGCAGGCGGGGCTTCAGGGTCAATCACCTGCTTGACGCAGACGACCATATTCACCATGTCTAGCTACCTCCCTATCTGGCAAAATCACTAATTAATTTAGCATCACAGGGGTTTGTGTGTCAAGCTGAAAGGCTCACCACCCGGTCTATACCGGCAAGGTCGGGGCTGATTTTTATACCGGCGCCGGGGAATAAGCCGCCGAGCAGGTTGGCTACAGCCGTTGCCTGCCCCTGCCCGATTTCCAGTAGCAGGTGGCCGCGGGGGTGTAGATGCCGGTCCAGCCCGGAGCACAGCCGGCGGATGGAATCCAGCCCGTCGGCACCGCCGTCCAGAGCGAGACGGGGCTCGGTGGTGTGGGGCAGCTCTGACTCCCTGACATAGGGCAGATTAGCCACGATGATATCAACCGGCTCCGGTAAGGGGGCGAGCATATCGCCGTGTAAGAATCTAATTCGCTGCTGGAGCCCGTGTTTTTGAGAGTTGAGCACCGCTACCTCAAGAGCCGCAGCGGAGGCATCCGTGGCGTAGACTCTAACCTGCGGCAGGTTTAGCGCCAAGCAGATAGCCAGGGCGCCGCAGCCGGTGCCGATATCGGCTATAGAGGCTGCGGGGTTATGCCGGGCGATACTGATTGCCTCGTCCACCAGAAGCTCACTCTCCGGGCGGGGGACAAGAACACGGTGGTCAACATAGAAGTCAAGCCCGTAGAACTCGCAGTGTCCGGTGATGTAAGCTACCGGCTCGCCGTTCAGGCGGCGGCTGACCAGGCGCCAGAAAGTTTCCTCCTGCTCCGGGTCTAGCTCACGGTCAAGGTCCTGATATAGCCGTACCCGGTCTATCTTCAGGGCGTGTCTTAGCAGCACCTCGCACTCAAGAGGGGCATCCAGTATCCCCCTTGCGCGGCTGAGAGCTTGCTTTAACATCATGCAAGTTGCCCGGCTAGCTGCTTTGCCTGGTCGCTGGTAGCCAGGGCGTCAACAAGACCGTCAAGCTCGCCAGCCATGATTCGGGGCAGGTTGTGGAGGGTCAGTCCGATGCGGTGGTCAGTAACCCGGTCCTGGGGGAAGTTATATGTCCTTATCTTCTCGGAACGCTCACCGCTGCCCACCTGCGAGCGCCGGAGCTGGGTTACCTCCTCCTCCTGCTTGCTCTGCTCCATGTCCAGCAGACGGGCGCGCAGCACCGCCATTGCCTTCATCCGGTTTCTTAGCTGCGAGCGCTCGTCCTGGCAGGTAACGACTATACCCGTAGGCAGGTGGGTGATGCGGACAGCGGTGGCTA
>CAYUBP010000145.1:0-4077 GCA_964443115.1 uncultured Dehalococcoidales bacterium
GCAGCTTCTTGTCCTTGGGAGGAATAGAGGCGAACATGGTATCTATGAACATTGACCGGAACGGGACATTGACCGCCGTGCAGAGGTGCCCCAACCGGTAGGTAGAATTAAGGCGAATGCTGAGTATATTCGGGTCGTTGGATTTATCGTCATCGGTCAGTATGTCCCAGACATACGTGCCTTCCCAGATGTCATTCACTTTGCCGGTGCTGAGATAATCATCAGCCGCCTGGCGGATAACCTCAAACTCGTTGGCTTTGTTGGGGCCGCTGCCCCCGCTCGGTGTCGGGGTCGTACCGCCGTTCCCGCCGTTGCACGACACACAGCCGGTAAACAGCAGCACCCCCACCATCAGTATTCCGATTAGTTTTCTGTAGTCCATTAAGTTCCCCTTTCCAATTAGTATCTCTAGCCTTTGGCAGTCTGTTTTAATATCTCCGGGAAATAGTCTATTACTTCTTTCACCTTGGTCGCCGGTGTGGGCCTGGCGAGCTCCCCTGCCAGGCGGTTGGTCCTGGCGGCGATTATACCCGCTTTGTCCGGCTCAAAACCGCCGTAGATAAGACCGCTCACCAGCCCGGTGATAGTATCCCCGGTGCCGCCGATGGGTTCCAGCTGTGGTACGCAGGGCTCGGTTACAGTCTCCACGATATTCCCATCGCGGACAATATAGTCAATCCGTCCCTTGACCACCAGGTATTTCGGTGCCCTGCCGTTCTGGTAAGCACTGGCTACCAGCTCCGGGGTCTGGGTGGAATCAACACCGAACAGGTGTCTCCGGATATAGGCAGGGTGACTGGCGTTAGGGTCGGCAAGATAAGACATCTCGCTGGGGTCAGGGGTAAAGACATCAAACTCCTTTGATAAGCCGACGGCGACGGCGGCGTACATGGCGCCGGCGTCGGCAATCATTAGCGGGCGTCTGGCGCACCTGGCAACGGACTGGCACAGCTTCTTGGTCAGCCCCATGATGGGCAGGCAGTAGTGCAGCGTCAGCACCCTGGGCGATATTTCGGCGATGTTGTCAATAAGATACTGGTACATCTCCCGGCTGCCTTTGCCATCGCCAATATCGCCGACAACCAGGGCGTGGGGGGCTTCCGTCCTTAGAAAGCTGGTGACGGTCATGGCGGCGCTAATCATGGCTCCGGTCCCCTGGGTCCGGGGCATGCGCTGGTCGCCAATCACCAGAAAATCGCCTTCCCGCCTTACCTCGCCAATGGTCAGAGGGAGATTCTCAATGGGCATCGCTCCGGCAAGAAGCAGCATAGCTATTTACCTCCCTGCCAGCGATTTTTAGACTCCACAAATGCCCGGTCAAGCATACGGGCACAGAGGGTGAAGCCAACATCCCCGGGACGGGGTGCCTCGCCCAGAGTCTTATCCAGGAGGACAAAGTGAAGATAGGGGATGTCCGGGCAGCCGCCGCCCGAGGTATTGACGATGATGCCTGTCTCCTTATCGTAGGCAATCTTCATGTTGCCGGTCTTGACCATCTCCCATTTGCCGAAGTCAGTTACCTCAACCACGTCCAGAAGTTCGGTAGGGCTTCCGGTGAGCGGCGCGATATTGATATAGGGCACATCCTCCTGCTTGAGCGTCCGCTCAATACCAACCTGCTCCACCAGGACTATCTCCACGGCGAGGTCGCAGCCCTTGCGCAGCTCCGGCGGGGGAGCGACCATCCTGACCTCGTACCCGGCTTCCTTGAGCACCTTCTCGGCTCTCATGGCGTCCTGCACGGTGGCAAAGAGAATCAGCCCGGGTGCCTCGCCGGCTACCTTCTCGGCGGGTGCCTTCTCTTTCCGTTTGAAGATTGGCATTATCCTCCCTCCTGCTGATTTGTAGCTACAAGGCTATTCTAGTCCATATTTAGCAGAAAATCAATGATGAATATTGACGCTCCCTGCTCGCTAATAATCTATAAAACAAAAAGCGCACCGGCATCTTCACCCGGTTACAACAAAGACAATAAACCCCTCACTAACAGTCTGGCATAAAATTATTAATAAATTATTAAGTGCTCTTTACTTTTCCCGCATGAAAAAGCCAACCGCCAGGCAGAAGACCAGCCCCACGCTGACCGCCAGCGGCGCCCATTCCGCAAGGTCGCCGCCGCAGCTGGACAGGTTGAAGTTGCGGGAAAGAGCCGCCCCGGCGAACAGCCCCAGCACAGTTGCCCCGGCATCGGTGTCACCCTCCCCGGACAGGATAAGCTGCCGCATGGGGCAGGCGCCCAGAAGCGCCGCCGCCAGCCCGACCAGTGCCATGCTGAGAAAGTTCCACAGGTGGTTATCAATGACCGCCTCGGGTGTGCTCCAGAAGCCCAGCTTGAACTGGCCAAGGATGATATTGAACACCACGGCTCCTATAAAGGCAGTGACCAGCCCGGTCATCAGGTAGCCGCTCCTGACCAGGTATATGTCACGCCAGGCACCCATGAAGCACATCCGGCTCCTCTGCGCCAGGAAACCCACGATTAGGCCAGCGCCGAGGGACAGGGGGAGAGCTGCCTGCTCCCAGCCCCAGGAACCGGCAGGACTGGATAATATGAAGCTCGGCTTAAAGATAGCCAGCAGCAGCAGGCCGACCATGCCCGCCGGGACTATCCACCCGGCATACGGGGAGACGTAGTTGGTCGCCCGGCTGAGGTTGAAGCCACGTTTCATGAAGAGGACACCAACGAAGGTGCCGGCGGCGACGCCGGCAAGCCCGGTCAGACCGTTCAGGTCGCCGGCAGCCAGCCTCAAGGTGGCACGGACCGGGCAGCCAAGAAAGGTCAGCGCCCCGACCATTATCAGCGCCCCCAGGAAAAAGCGCACCATGGTTGATGAGCCACCCCGGGCTCTGAACTCACGGAAGCTGTAGGCGGCAATGAAGCTGCCCAGCACCAGCCCGATAATCTCGGGGCGTATGGCCTGGTACCCAAGGTGCTGGTGCAACCCGATGGCGCCCGCCGTGTCCCGTATGAAGCAGGTGGGAGAAATGCCTGTACCTATCGGGTCACCCCAGCTTACAAGGAAGGCTGACAGGATACCCACCGCCAGCCCCGCAGCGATAATCCAGACCTTCGGCTTGAAGAACTTCAGCATAGCCAACCCCCTTTACATCGTTGAGAGGGATATTTTGGTTCTAGCTGCTGTAGGCGCGCTCAAGCGCCCAGTACATCTTGTTAGTATCCATGTAGTTCTCAACCACATTGTCAGGGTTATCCCGCACTGCCGCGACCCAGTCGTTCAGCGCCTGCCCTGTGAGCAGAGACTTATCATCACTGCTGAGCTCTTTATCTGCCTCTATCCCCACGACTTTTACCACCCAGTAGCCGCCCTTGCTCTGAACGGTATCATCCCTTATCGGCTGGCTCACCTTCCCCATCTCCACCTCGGGGTCAAAGACATACTCATCAACTACCGCACTCATCGTGCCTTCAGACAGCCAGCCCAAGCACCCGTAGTCAGCGCTGGACTCGTGCTGAGAAAGCTCCTCAGCCAGTAGGTCAAGGTCCTCGCCCGCCTCTATCCTGGCTCTAGCGGCTAAGGCCTCTTCCTCGCTGCCCAGCAGCAAGCCATGGACATGGTATGTCCCGTCCTCGCTGTTTATCTCAATGACCTTGAGCAGCCAGTAGCCGCCATCCTTGGTCACCTCGCTATCATATAATGGCTGGCTCAGCACCCCTTCGTCAGCACTGAAGGCGTAGTCACCAAGAACAGAAGTCTCTAGCAGAGCGGCAAGGGCTCCCTCGCAATGCCAGCCCATGTCGCCGCTGCTGCCCCTGGAGATGCTCTCAATGGAGAGCTCGGCGGCTAGCGTGGCGAAGTCTTCCCCGTTGTTCAGCGAGTCCAGCACCCCGTTAGCCTCGGCCTCAGTCTCCACGAATATCGCCATAATCTGCCGTTGCTCCGCCGTAGCCGGCAGCTGCGAGGTGAAGTACTCGTCCCGGAGCTTGCTTACCAGGAGCTGCACGCCCATTATATCCCGGTATGCATCATTCACGGGAAGCCCGAATGCCTCTAGCTGCTCGTCAATCTCATCATTACTGACGGTGACACCCAGCTGAGCCGCCTCCTGCTTTATCAG
>CAYUBP010000146.1:0-3449 GCA_964443115.1 uncultured Dehalococcoidales bacterium
GAGTTAAAGAGAGGCTTGACCTCTCTTAATAAAAATCTCCCTTTCCCCTTACTAAGGGGAGAGGGATTAAGGGTGAGGGGTTAGTAAGCACTCTTCGGGGGAAACCAGAATGGTAGAAAAGGAACGACTTATCAAGGAAATGCTTCAAAGGCTGGTCAAGGCGATAGAGAATGCTGTCTGGAGAGACTGCGATAAGCAGTATATGGCACAGCGTGCTAAGGAGTTGATTAGCGAACTTCAGACAAGAGGCGTGTGTGGTGTAGACAGATTTGTATCAAAGCTATTGCATAGCATTGCTGATAAAGAAGCTTATTTGGATATTCTGATGGAAGGACGTTTCGCCATTGTACTTGCTAAGAATAAATTTTTGGATGTTGAAATAGAATATGCTGAGAAAGGCTCAGATCTCAGAGCTAGGTGGAATAAGAGAGCGGTCTATTTTGAAGTAACGAGAAGGCACTCTGAAGTAGATGAATGGGATGAATCGGCACAGGAGCGAGGTGCTTTCTCTGTGTTACCGGATAGAGTTGAAAATACTATAAGTAGAGTCATTGGAAAACTAAGTCAGCTACAGAATGATGAAACAAATATCGTAGTTATCTGGAGTGACACTATACGGCTGCTTCCGTCTGTTATGAAAGAAGCATTTAGATGCATACAGCAAGAAATTGCTGGGGACCCAAGTAAATATAAAAACCTTAGCGGTGTGTTATTTACTGAGGGTGGTGGAGTTGACAGTGCGACGCTGGAGCAATTCTATTTGCTTGAAAACGATAATGCTGCAAAACCATTAGGGCCTCGCCTTGCTCAGAAGTTAAAGTCTCTGCATGAGCGAAGCCCTAGGCAGCTAAAAAGGGACTTTGAAGAATTAGCTGCTTCCTTGAAACGATTGCGTGACACAACGGACAGCTAACCTAACCATCTCCTCACCATCTCCTCCCCCCCTGTCTATCCTTCACCCTCCCGTCCAGCCGTGCCTCCAACAGCAGGTCTAATATCTCTTTGATACGGGGTCCCGCGGCTATCCCCATCTTCTTCAGGTCGTCGCCGGTGAGGGCGAGCTTGACATAACGTAGTTTATCCAGGTAGAGCTTGATGTTCCGTTGGGCGATGGGCGAGTCGCTGGCTGCGAGGCTGGCGTTGATTGCCGTTGGCGCATAGCCGTGGAGCAGCTTATAGATACGGCTGGGGGCAAGCCCGGCGTCGGCTAGCGGCTCCAGCCCGGCTTTGATAACCGCGGTGTCCCGCAGGGTGCGGGCTAGCGTCTTCGTGAACCTGAGGCGGGCAGTGAACTCATCGCAGTCCCGGGCGCTCAGCCGCCAGGCAAGGAGTGCTAAATATAATCCGACCGATGGAGAGGTTAGCACCCGCGCCTGCTCAAACTTCCGCCTCAGCCACCCGTCACCTTCCAGCGAAGGGTGCAGCCACCGGAGGACGCCAAGCTCCTGTGCCCGCAGCAGGACTTTCTCCGGGTAGTCTTCTTTGAGTGCCAGCTCCAGCTCGTGCCGCAGCCGGTCGCCGCTGATGGTCGCCAGCATCGGCGCATCCCGTTTGAGGAGCTTGAGGGTATCCGGCTCCAGCCGGAAGTCCAGCCGCTGCTCGTAGCGCAGCCCGCGCCAGATTCGGGTGGCGTCATCAATAAAGCTCCCGTCGTGCAGGACGCGGACGAGCCTGCTTTTCAGGTCATCCCTGCCGCCGCAGGGGTCAATCAGCTCGCCGTAACTGACGGGGTTGAGGTTGACCGCCATAGCGTTAACGGTGAAGTCCCGGCGGAACAAATCATCGCTCAGTGAGCCTGGCTTTACGGTCGGCAGCGCCCCGGGCTTAGCGTAGGTCTCGGAGCGGGCGGTAGCCAGGTCAATGTTCCACCTGCCATGCTGCACTTTGGCGGTGTTGAAGCGGGGGTGGGTGGTAATCCTGCCCGGCTTGACCCGGAGGAGCTTCTGCGCAAGGTCAATAGCGTTGCCTTCCACCACCAGGTCAAGGTCAAGGTTAGTACGCCCTAATAGCAGGTCGCGGACAGCGCCGCCTACCAGGTAGAGGCCGGTTCCCATACCGGCGGCGACCTCACCTGCGGTCTGCACCAGCTCTACCAGCTCTGCCGGTAGCTGCTTCTTGATTTCAGCAGACAGGTTAATCATCATCCCCGATTATAGCATACAGACTTATGCGAACCTATCCCTCTAACCCCATTCAGGCAGAAAATCCCATCCCCCTGTATCCCCCTTCCCTTTTAAAAGGGAAGGGGGAAGATAGTAATAGAGGGGACTGGCGCCCCCTCTGAGATAAATTTCACTCCCTGCTGTTAATGCTGTTAACTAAGAGACTGCCGTCTTACCCAGACGCAGTCCTGATAAGCCGGCGGAGTTGAATTTTAATTTAAGAGGGGCGAAGCCCCTCTTTCTCTTTCTTCCCCCTCTCCAAACAAGACGGCATTCCGGCAACATAGGACAGTGCTGTTTGGAGAGGGGGATAAAGGGGGTGAGGCTTTTCCCCCAGCAAACTACCCCACAGCAAGCTATGGGGCATTACGAGAAAGGGAGCCCCGCCCACTCCAAATGTACGGACGAGCCACTTTCTACTTTGGTCGACAGCTAGTCCAATGATAACGCTAAAGACTATCTGCGAAAGCCTGGAGAAACTTCTTCAATCCTTGGTGAGCGCCAACTTTAAGAGAATTCTCAAAATTTCTATCAGACTCAGGCGTAAAACCGTAGTGAATAAGCGTGGCAACAGCGAATACTATTAGGCCTTGCTTGCCACTTTCACGTATCGCTCGCTCAAGCAGGTCTTCTGGCTGTTGTGGCTGCAACTGATTAGGCATATCACTATCACCTCCCTTGTGTTCTGTCCGTCTCTTAATCGCTCAGCATTTTGAGGATATGCTTTGCCAGGCTGTCAACGATTTCGCGGTGCCGTGGAACAGGTTGAGAAACCTTGGTAGCCGGATTCTGTACCAGTCATGCTTGCCGCCGTGTCTAATTAAGATACAGCCCTTACTTTCTATCTCCTTAACCAGATCGGCTCTTTTCATCCGACTACAAGTTCACCATATCTGCGAACATTCGGTATCTTCCCGGTGCTGATATCCTGGTAAATATCTTTGAGATTTTCTTTCAGCTCCTCTAGAGTTTTACCCTGGCTCCGATAATCAGGGTACTCTTCAAGCCAGCCAACCCACATATCATCTTCATGGTAATAAACGAACTTAATTTTCTCCATACCAAAGCACCGCCTGTCCCGATACCGAAAATCCGTAAACTATCTCTGGTGAATTATAGCATATAGAGGAAATAAAAAAGCACCTTAACCTCTGGATAGCGGAAGGAAGGCAAAAAGCACCGGTTTATTAGGCCGGTGACCGACCTAGGAGACTGGAGTGTTGCCACTCGGTTAATCTCCCTAGAAAGGAGGTGATCCAGCCGCAGCTTCCGCTACGGCTACCTTGT
>CAYUBP010000146.1:3459-4039 GCA_964443115.1 uncultured Dehalococcoidales bacterium
CGCCCTTCTTCGGCTCTTGGCGCCAAGGCATCCACCGTGTGCTCTTAGTAGCTTAATTCACGCGAGCATTACGTACAGATGCACCTTGCATCCTGTTCAGTTTTTAAGGTGCCAACCGTCTAGCGATTAGTCGCTAGCCCCTGGATTCTAGATTCCTCTACGACCCAGGGGACAGCACCCAATCCTTCTTTTCCCACCGGCCCCCGCCGATGGGGACCAAAAAGAGCCCGGCACACACCGAGCTCTCGTCTCGAACGTGCCCTACCTGCCTCTTATTCTACTCCGACCTGACCTCGAAACTGTTCAGCAGATCCAACCTCCAGATCGAACCTGTTGGGTTGCGCAGTGGGCCATTCTGGACTTGAACCAGAGGCCTTTCCCTTATCAGAGGAATGCTCTAGCCGACTGAGCTAATGGCCCGTGTTAACCGGCGCCCTTAACAACTGAAAAGTGATAGGAAGTGCCGCGCAGCCTGGGGATGCGCATTGTGTTTGGAGTGGACCGCCGGCCCAGAGGCCGTGGTCGGTACTCCCTAGAAAGGAGGTGATCCAGCCGCAGCTTCCGCTACGGCTACCTTGTT
>CAYUBP010000147.1:0-4012 GCA_964443115.1 uncultured Dehalococcoidales bacterium
GCTACCTCTTTTAGCCCGGACAGGAGCTGGGCATGCAGCCTGTTCACCGTCTCTCTGATTGCCTCCTGAACCCGCTGCTGGTACTCGCTAACCTGGCGCTCTATCTCTTGCCGGGCACCAGCTTTAATCGCCTGCGCCTCCCTTTCGGCAACCGCCCGGCTTTCCGCCCGCTTCTGCTCCATAAGCTTCTGCGCCTCTTGCTCCGCTCTGGCGAGAACCGTTGTCGCCTTGGCTTCAGCCTCCTTGTGAATTTCCGCAGCCAACCTGTCGGCTTCAGCCACCGTCTTTTCCGCCAGCTTGGTCAGCGACGTCAGGTGTTCCTGACGTCGCTCCAGCTTTTCACGCTCGCCAACCAGCTCGGCAACGAACTCCTTTACCTGCTCTTCGTCCAGCCCCTCCTTGACAATCTCAAACTCCCGCCCCCATAACTGCCTGACACTTCTATCTCGCATAGCTCTAACCTCCCACCCCGTTCTTCAAATAACACACTTAATACACTCGTAGTTTCCCTCTCATAATTGTAACGGGTCTATGACAGCAGTAAATAGACATATAGTAATATCCGTCATAGTTAAATTGGGGGATACAGGTAATATAAGAGAGCCGGTGGGTTTGTCTTAAAAATCATTATGAGGCAAAAAGAGATTATTGGCTGCGCTCAGGATAATAGTAAGACAGCGCCCTCAGGGTAAAGCCAGCAGCCGGTAAGAAGAGGGCTAGGGCTCTTCCTCGGCAGAAATCAAGCCCTGGCGTATGGCTAACACCACGGCATGAGCCCTGTCATTGGCATTCAGCTTGCGCAGGATGGCGCTGACGTGGTTCTTAATCGTCTGCTCGCTGATTTCAAGGATATGGGCAATCTGCTTGTTTGAGTTACCCTCGGCGATATAACTCAAAATTTGCCTCTCCCTGACGGTAAGCGGAGCGGCTACCGTCTCCATAGCCCTGCCCATTGACACCATGCTCTGGAACTGCTTCAGCACGTGCTCGGCAACCCTGGGACGGCTGGTAAGACTATCATTGATTGGATACTCACCCCGGAAGGCCTGCCTTATCCTCTCCGCCAGCTCTCCACCCGTGGTGTTCTTGTCCAGATAGGCTACAGCCCCGGTCTTAATGACCTCAAACAGCTCCTCGTCATTGGTGTTCGGGCTCAGCATTATCACCCGGATACTGGGGTAATGCCGGACTATCTTCCGCGCCAGCTCCATACCGGCGAGCGATGGAAAGTCAATATCCAGCAGCACGACACTGGGGAACGCTGCCTCAATCAGCCCCAGCAGCCCATCATCGGGGGCGCAGTCCAGTAACTCAAGGTCAGTCTGCGACGACAGGGCCTGGCGTGCCCCTGCCCGGAAGAAGGACTGCCGGTCAACAATCAGTACGGTAATCTTATCCATTGCCTGCTACTCAACAGCCTGGTAACCGTCTCCAGCAAGTATACCATACTATACCATATGTTATATACCATATTATATGTCATCTGCGCAATATATAATATCTGCCGGAAAAGAAATCATCTAACCAGGGCAGCCCGGCTATACAGTCCCGACCACCAGGCGCTGGTCAAGCAGGTCAATATATATAAACCCGGGAGCCACGACTATATCCCGTTTCCTGAGGATTACGTTAATTACCTCGTTGGCAGCCAGGGTTGACGCTAGCCCGACGCCGATACTGGTGGTCGGCGCCGGCATTTCCCCGGCAAAGATTTTTTGGACGGTATCCACGGAAACACCCGAAACATACGAGGGCATGACCGGAATGCTCCTGTCCATCGGCATCACCAGCTTTCCGGCATCGCCCGGGTCAACATCTATCGGCAGCCTGTTATACTCCTCCAGAGTCATCCCGCCGGGGTCAAAGATAACCGCCAGCGCCCCGAAACCTATGGCGCTGGCAAAAAGGTAGTACGCCCCACGACACCGTGCCGCCCTCTGCAGAAAGATGGACTGCCGGAGCAGCCCCACGTCCATTTCATCAACTACGACATCACACCCTTCAACAAAAACACCGGCATCGGCTTCATCTTTTATGCCGGTGTCGGTAAAGGATATCTTTGCCTGCGGATTTATGTCCCTGAGCTGGGCAAATACTACCGCCGCCTTGTTCTGCCCGAGGTTTAGCATGGAGGAGCCAAACTGCCGGTTCAGGTTGCTCTCTTTAAAAGTCCCCGGGTCGGTAACCCTGAGCTGCCCTACCCCAATTCTTATCAGTCTTTCCGCCAGCAGCCCGCCCACTCCCCCCATACCGGCAATGGCTATCCGGGACTTCTCAAGCCTTTCCTGTTCCGATTCGGTCAAGAACCCTATGTTCCGGGAGAAAATGCTCTTGTACAGGTTGTCCATTCTTTAAGCCATCATTATAACCGGCTCCGCTATTGTGCTATATTAAACGCCCCACCACTATATGTCAAGCCAAACGAATAGAACATTGTTCTAGAACATAAAACCTTCCCTTATTCAGCCTGACCTGCCATAGTAAAGGCGTGAGTTTTGCCTGGCGGCAAAACCAGGCATACGAGAGGCAAGGAGGAAAAGAAGTGACAACAGAAGCCGGACTATTCCAGCATGGTAACTATGACGAGCTATGGGAGCGGTGCTGCGGGTTTATTGACCTCAGCCTCAGGGACTTCATGAATATCCAGCGGCGGCTACTGGTGGAGCAGCTAGGGCTTCTCGCCAGGTGCGAGCTAGGCAGGGTAGTGATGCACGGTGCCAGGCCAGCCACCCTGGAGGAGTTCCGGGAGCAGGTGCCGCTAACCACCTATGCCGACTACGCCCCCTATTTGCTCAAGCGGAGGATGGACGTGCTGCCGAGAAAGCCGGTACTATGGCAGTACACGTCGGGCAGGTCCGGGGAATATCCGTTCATGTGGGCGCCGGTTACCAACCGGCAGCTTGAGGAGATACAGCCGCTGCTATTCGCCCTCCTGTTCTTCTCCAGCTGCACCCAGAGAAAAGACATGGGATTCAAGGAGTTTGACCGCATTCTATACGGGATGGCACCACCCCCCTACGCCACCGGCTCCATGACCCGGGCCTTCCCGCACCAGCTGTTCCGCTTCCTGCCACCAATCGGGGAGGCAGAGGAGATGCCCTTCCAGGATAGAATCCAGAAGGGCTTTGAGATGGCATTGTCTGATGGTTTAGACCTTTGCTTTGCCATGTCCAGTATCGCCGTTGCCATCGGCAACCGCTTCAGCCAGAGAAGCGAGCATACCAGCATCAAGCCCTTGCTCGGCAGACCGAAGGCTCTATACCGGCTGGCAAGGGGGCTGATAAGAAGCAAACTGGCTGGCCGCCCGATGCTACCCAGGGACCTATGGACGCTGAAGGGACTAATCACCTTTGGCATTGACGGCCAGGTGTATAAAGAGAAGATAAAAGACATGTGGGGCAGATACCCCCTGGATTTCCACGGCTGCACTGAGGCGGTAATAATCGCCATGCAGACCTGGGACTACGGCGGCATGACCTTCGTCCCCAACCTCAATTTCTTTGAGTTTATCCCCGAGGAAGAAGCCCGCCGGTCAAGAGAAGACCCGGCATACCAGCCGCGGACTCTCCTGCTGGATGCAGTTGAGCCCGGCGACTACGAGCTGGTCATAACCAGCTTCCACGGTGGCCCGTTCGTCAGGTACCGCCTGGGACACATGGTCAGGATAACATCCCTGCGTAACGAGGAGCTTAATATAGACATCCCGCAGATGATATTCCTGTCCCGGATGGATGACATGATTGACATTGCCGGTTTCACGCGACTGACCGAGAGAGTTATCTGGCAGGCGATAGAGGAGTGCGGGCTAGCCTACAACGGGTGGACAGCGCGCAAAGAGGTCAGGGAAAAACCGCTGCTGCACCTGTACATAGAGCTAAAAGAGAATGGCGGCGCTAGCCAGCAGATATCGGCGGCGCTGCATGAGCAGCTCAGGCGGCTGGATAAACATTACTACGAGATGGAGTCTTTCCTGGGCCTGGAGCCTCTGGAAGTCACACTGGTACCGGAAAAC
>CAYUBP010000148.1:0-3991 GCA_964443115.1 uncultured Dehalococcoidales bacterium
CACCCTATCCTACACTCTTTCCCTACACGACGCTCTTCCGATCTATAATGGTATTGACAGCAATATGAATTCTGGTTATAATATTGAGTGAGTGCTCACTCATACATCACAGAGGGGTAATTATGGCTCCTGCCAGGCAGGAAAGGGCGGAGAATATCGCCAGGATGAGAAGGCAGCAAATCCTCGATGCGGCTCTCTCTGTCTTTTCCGAGAAGGGCTTTGATACGGCTACTACTGCGGAAATAGCGCGGACGGCGGGCGTGGCTGAGGGCACAATTTACAACTATTTTAAAAGCAAACGGGAGCTGTTCATCGCCGCTATTGAGAACCTCATTATCACCGTTCCCCTGCTTGACCTTATAGAAAAGCTCCCGAATGGGGATATCGGTGTTGCTTTCAAGCACATCCTGCAGAACAGGTTCAAGCTGATTGAAAGCAGACCGATGTCCCAGATGCCGGCTATGATGGCGGAAATCCAGCGCGACCCGGAGCTGAAAGCTCTCTGGGCTGAGAAATTTCTCCAGCCCTTCCTGTCACAACTGGATGGGATGTATCGCATTATGACGGAGTCCGGAAAATTCCGCCGGATGGAGCCAGCCGTCGCCGTCAGGGCTGTAGGCGGTCTGATTCTCGGCTTTCTTATGCTTAAGGTAATGGAAGGCGATGCCAGCTCGCTGGACCGGATGCCGCAGGAGAAGGTGGCGGAAGAAATGGTGCAGTTCGCGCTTCACGGCTTGCTTAATGACAAAGAAGAGGATAAAAGATAGAGGGGGAGAATATCGTATGAATGACGCTGCCATTGCCATAAATAGCCTTGCCTTTAACTACGGTAAGCTCAGGGTAATAGACGATATATCACTGGAGATTCCTGCCGGCACCAGTTTCGGTCTCCTGGGACCCAATGGCTCCGGCAAGACCACTCTCATACGGTTGCTGGTCGGATTGCTCAGACCGGCTGGCGGCAGCATACGATGTTTGGGAAGTACGCCTTCGCCAGCCAGTGCCAGGCTTATCGGTTACATGCCCCAGCTGCCTTCTCTCTACAGCGAGCTTTCGGTGGAGCAGAACATAGACTTCTTTGCCCGCATCTATGGGTTGAAGGACAAGAAGAAGAGGAAGCAGAGAGTGGCCGAGGTTATCAGGCTGGTTGACCTGGAGCACAAGCGCGGAGCCCAGGTGATGAAACTGAGCGGTGGTATGAAGCAGAGAGTGAGCCTGGGCTGTGCCATTGTCCACCAGCCGCCGCTGATTTTCCTGGACGAACCTACGGTCGGTCTTGACCCGGAGCTCAGGGTGCATTTCTGGGACTATTTTGAAGGGCTGACGCGGAGCGGCTCCACACTCATCGTTTCCAGCCACACCATGGACGATGCCGCTCACTGCCGGAAACTAGCTTTCCTGCGGGAGGGCAGGGTTATCGCCCTGGGGTCGCCGGCGGAGCTGCGGGCTGCCACCGGCGCTGCGGATGCCACACTGGAGGACGCCTTCCTCTACTTCATCAGGCGCGGTGAGGTGAAGCAAAATGTCCAGTAATACGCTGACCATCGCCCGCCGGATTATCAATCAGTTAATTCGCGACCGCCGCACTATAGCGCTGCTTGTCATCGTCCCGCTGCTGATAGCCAGCATCGTCGGCGTCAGCATTCCCAGCAAACAAACGCTTGACTATATTGCTCCGGCAGTACTGGCTGTGCTGATACTCTTCTTCGGTTTTCTGCTCACCGGCATCAGCTTCCTCCGGGAGCGCTCCCAGGGGACAATGGAGCGGCTGATGGCTTCGCCGGTCTCCAAGCTGGATATAGTGGGGGGGTATCTGCTCGGCTTCTTACTCTTTGCCGTGCTTCAGACAATGATTCTATTTTTCTATCTGGTATATGTGCTGGATGTCAGCTTCCAGGGCGACCTGTGGCAGATTATCGTTTTCGAGATTATTATCGGGATTCTGGCTGTCTGTCTGGGGATTTTCACCTCCGTATTCGCCAGGAACGAGTTCCAGATGGTGCAGTTTATCCCGTTAATTATAGTGCCCCAGATGTTCCTCTGCGGGCTGCTCTGGCCCGTCAGCCAGATGCCGGACTATCTGCAATGGATAGCTAAATTCCTGCCCCTGACCTATGGAGTGGATGGGATTAGAGCACTGATGCTTCAGGGACAAAGCCTGCTGGATACAGGTAAAGAGGTCGGCGTTCTGGCGGCTTACGCCGTCGCTCTGATGGTACTGGCTTCACTCACCCTGAGGCGCGGCACTTCCGGCTAGCTGTATTGCAGAAGGGGAGAGAGCCGGTTTGTCGGGTTGCCGTCTTGTGCGGCATCCCCGGGGTACTAGAGGTCCCGGTTCTTGAGCCGGCGCTGGGATAGATAAAGGCAGAGACCGATGAGGACAACGGTTATCGCCAGCGCCCACCAGTAGCTGTCACTGCCGCCGGTAAGCAGGCTGTTGCCCCAGCCCAGCAGTTTCCCCGGGAGGTAGTCCCCGACGACGGGCACGGCGGATAGCACCCCCTGGGAAATGAGCAGGGCGATTGATATCCCTCCAGCCGCCAGCGAGCTTTTGAACAGGCTGGAGAAAAACAGGGTCAGGGAAAGGCAGAATACCAGGAACAGTCCGAGAAGCAGGTTCAGGATAGCAAAAGCCCCGGCACTGGCACTCCCGATAAGCCAGACGGTATAGCCGAAGCAGAACAGCGATGCTACCGTCAGCGAGACCAGGAAAGTCAGGCTCACGGCAATCAGCTTGGCGGTGACGAAGGCGGCATGGCTCACCGGCTTGCTCAGCGTTATCACCGCCGTGCCGTGCCGCCGCTCGTTGGCGATGGCGCCCATCGCCAGCAGCACCGCAATCAGCACCCCTATCTGCCCGACGGTGCCGGCATACTCCAGCAGAGAATCGGCTGCCGTGAACTGCGGCAGCTCTATCGGTACCTGTTCGCCGGCAAGCTTGAGTATATCGGGCAGGTACTTGAGGAGAAGGGGCGTGGAGATGCCGAAGAACAGAAAGACCCCGCCCACGATGACCAGCCGGTACGTCCGGAGCTGTTCCTTTATTTCCTTCTTGAGCAGCGGTCCTAGCCCCTTCATCCGCCGTCCTCGCTCAGGATATTCATGAAGATTTCCTCAATGCCGGGCAGGCTGAGCTCGTAGCGGGTGAGGGTAAGACCGCTCTCGCTGACGAGGCGCGGCAGCTCCCGGCGGGCGCGCTCCATCTCTACCGCTCGCACCCGCACCACGGGCGTCCCGCTCTCCATGGCAAGCTCTGGCTCTGCCAGCCAGGGCACTGATTTTAAGGACTCCATAAACGGCTTTGCGTCCTCCATGAACTCCATCTCAAAGACGGAGCGGGCATACTTCTTCTGCAGGTCGGCTACCGTTGATACGGTCACCAGCCTGCCCTTGTTGACGATGCCCACCATGTTACATACCCGCTCCACGTCGGACAGGATGTGGGTTGACATAAATATAGTAGCCGTCTCCCGCAGACGCAGGATAAGCTCCAGCACCTCGCGCCTGCCGATGGGGTCAAGGGCGGAGGTCGGCTCGTCCATGAACAGGACTTTGGGGCGGTTGACCAGCGCCTGGGCAATGCCCAGCCGCTGCCGCATCCCCCGTGAGTAGCCGCCGATGCGCCGGTTGCCCGCCTTGGTCAGCTCCACCAGCTCCAGCAGCTCTTCCGCCCGCCCCCGTATATCGTCGTGGGGCAGGTGGTGCAACTCGCCGACAAAGCGCATAAACTCCCGCCCGTTCATCCAGTCATAGAAAGCCGGGACATCGGGCAGCAGACCGGTCTTTGCCCTCAGGGCGAGGTTGCTGTCTCTCACTTCCTCACCGGCGACCCATGCCCTGCCGGAAGTCGGGCGGGCGAAGCCGGTGAGCAGCTTCACAGTGGTCGTCTTGCCGGCGCCGTTGGGCCCCAGGAAGCCGAAGACCACGTTATCCGGCACCTCAAGGTTAAGCCGGTCTATCGCCTTGATTGCGCCGTAGTGCTTGGAGAGGT
>CAYUBP010000149.1:0-3990 GCA_964443115.1 uncultured Dehalococcoidales bacterium
TTGAGCTGGTGGAGATGATACGGAAGCAGGAGAACGCCTTCTGCTGCGGGGCGGGGCGGGGGGTCAAGGAAGCATTCCCCGACTTTGCCAAATGGGCAGCCGACCAGCGGCTGACCGAGGCGAAGACGGTGGGTGCTGAAGCGATTGTTTCTACCTGCCCCTGGTGCAAGAACAATTTCAGCCAGGCCGCGGGCAAGAATGGGGACAGCGTCAAGGCCTTTGATATCTCGGAACTCATTCTGGCTGCGGTCAAGGCATAAAGGAGGCAAGGCATGGCTCTATCCATAGAATCATACAAAGTGCTGGAGTCAATTGTTGGCGCTGAGTATATTTCAGATGACCCGGCAATCTGCGAGGGCTATCGCTCCGGGCCCGGGGGCTACGAGAGCGGCCTGGGCTACGAGCGGGTGATGACCAGGATACCGGGCGCAGTCATCATGCCCCGGACTACAGGAGAAGTCCAGAAGATAGTCAAAATCTGCAACCGCTACAGGATACCCTATGTCCCGTACAGCACCGGCTTCTACGGTCCCCGCTCCCACCCGCACGTCAGCAAGGCGCTGCTTATTGATATGAAGCGGATGACCGACTTTGAGATTGACGAGAAGCACCTCTACGCCGTGGTTGGCCCCGGCATAATCTATTCCCAGCTACAACAGGAGGCGATGGACAGGGGCTGCTATATCGTCATCGGCGGCGGCGGGGCGCAGGTATCGGCTATCGCCAACATGATTGGCGACGGCTGGTCACCATTAAGCCACCGCATCGGCCTGCCCCACCGGCGCATACTGGGCACTGAGCTTGTCCTGCCTGACGGTGAGCTGGTGAAGATGGGCTCTCTGGCTCTGGGAGATGACCCGTTCTGGGGCGACGGCATCGGGCCCGACCTGCGCGGGCTGCTGCGCGGCTTCACCGGGCACCGGGGCTTCCTCGGCATCGTGACCAGGATGGCGATGAAGCTGCTGCCGTTCCAGCCGGAGAAGCTGGTACCCACCGGCATCTCGCCGAACACCGTCCTTCAGCTCCCCCCTAGGAGAGTGAAGTGGATAAACTTCACCATGCCCAGCAAGGAAGCCATGGGGAAAGCCATGTTTGAAATCGCCAGGGCGGAGATTGCCGGCGCCATCACCAAGGTACCCGTGTTCTGGCGGGCAATCGCCAAGGCACGGAACAAAGAGGAGTTCTGGGATATATGGTCTAAGGAGAACGAGAAGAGCATCGCCAACTACCACCTCCTCCGGGTGCTGCTCATCGGCTTCACCTCCGAGGAGCAGATGGAGTACGATGAGCAGGTGCTGGGCGATATCATGGCAAAGTACGGCGGCGAGCCCCGCCGCACCCGGCCCACTGACGAGTCCTGGATTAAGAACGCTGACTCCGCCGGCATGTGGCTGATGTGCGGCTCATACGTCTCGGTAGACTATGTCATTGAGACCATAGAGCACGCCATCCCGCACGGCGAGAACTATGCCAGGTTGAAGAAGAACTACACCCCGCCGCTCATGCCGGACTACGGCGACCCAGGCTGGTTCCAGAGCTTTGAGCTGGGACACCAGGGGTACTCGGAGTTCCTCGTCTACTGGGACCCCGGGGAGAATACCGACGGCGTCGACCACTTTTACCTGGAGACCTCCAAGGAAAACATCAGGAAACGGTTCTATACCTCGCTCCTCGGAGCGCACCAGCCACTGTACCTGACGGGGCCGGCGTATGGGCCCAACTACCACAAGTGGATACTGGCGCTGAAAGACGAGCTTGACCCCGGGTTCGTCTGTCACCCGCCAGTACCATTAGGGCACGACCTCTTCGTGGAAAAGGCACCGTGGATGCGAAAGATGAAAGACTGGGAAAGCCCGGAGATTCCCACCGGCGAACAGCCGTAAAACCAGAATACCCTACAACAGATGAAATTTTCAGCGGACTTATTGCCTTGAACCACAAAAACGTTTATCATTGTATGAGCTATTAAGGAGCGATAATGGAAATCAAGAAAATCGGGGTACTGGGGGCCGGAGTCATGGGGCAGGGCATCGGGCAGTTGTGCGCCCAGAACGGCTACGATGTTATCATGGGTGATATATCCGATGACGTCATAGCCGCAAGCCTCAAGCGGCTCCAGGGAACCCTGGCCTGGCTCGTGGAAAAGGGGAGAATGACCGAGGCCGAGAAGACGTCCATCCTGGCCCGTATAAAACCCACTCCGGATATCAGCGCCGTGGCCGGAGCCGACTATGTCATTGAAGCAGTGTTTGAGGATATAGAGGTGAAAAAGAATGTCTTCAAAGACTTGGACAGGCTGGCCCGGCCCTCCGTTATCCTTGCCACCAATACCTCCACCCTGTCCGTTACTGAGATTGCCTCGGTCACCAAACGACCGGACAAGGTTATCGGCATGCACTTCTTCAACCCGCCGCCGCTGATGCGGCTGGTGGAGGTAATCAGGGGCTATCTCACCAGTGATGAGACGGTGTCAATATCCAGGGAGCTGGCGGAGAGAGGCCTGGGGAAAGAGACCGTTACCATCAAGAAGGACACGCCGGGGTTTATAGTTAACCGCGCGTTCATCCCCTACCTCATAGAGGCGATGAGAATATACGAGGAAGGCGTGTCCTCGCCGGAGGACATAGATAAGGCTATCAAATTGGGACTAAACGTCCCCATGGGCCCCTTTGAGCTGATGGACCTCATGGGCAATGATACCAATCTGGCGGTCTTCTCCGCCCTGGAGAAGGAGCTGGGACATGAGTTCTCATTCAGGGTCCCCTATTCTTTGAAGGTCCAGGTGATGGCCAAGCACCTGGGTCGGAAGACCGGCCGGGGATGGCATAAATACGAAAATAAGTAGGAGGAGGGTATGGAGTTTCAGGACATTCTCTTTACCAAAGAAGGCGGAATTGCCACCATAACCCTCAACCGCCCCGAGGCAGGTAACTCGCTCCGCTACCAGACATACGTTGACCTCCAGAACGCCGCCAGGGCCGTCGCCGCCGACGGCGAGGTAAGGGTGGTCATAATCACCGGCAGCGGCGAGAAGGCATTCTGCGGCGGTGCCGATATCGTTGCCTTCCACGAACTGAAACGCTCCATCGTCAACGTCAGGGAGCTAATCTCCAACGCTGGTCTGGGCACCCGGCGAATTAAGGAGCTTGAGGTGCCGGTAATTGGCGCCGCCAACGGTGCGGCTATGGGCGGGGGGCTGGAAATACTCCTCGCCTGCGACTTCCGCATCGCCTCGGAGACGGCAGTCTTCGGGCTGCCCGAGATAAACCTGGGGCTAATCCCGGGCACCGGCGGCATCGTTGAGCTGCCGCACATCGTGGGGATGGCTAAAGCCAGGGAGGCTATCCTGCTGGGCAAGACCTACAAAGCCGCCGAAGCCCTCCAGATGGGGCTGGTTGACAGGGTCGTCCCCCGGGCGCAGGTCATGGAGGAGGCTAAAGCACTGGCTAAGGAGGTTGCCGCCAAGCCCGTCGCTGCCATCAAGGCAGCCAAGATGGTGCTCAACAGCGTCATGGGCATGGACTGGACAAACGCCCGCCGCCTGGAGAACGAGGTCGCTGACCTAGTGATGATGAGCAACGATGCCCAGGAGGCGCTCCTTGCCTACATTGAAAAAAGGAAGCCCAATTTCAAGGGCGAGGAGTACGTGGACGCCGTCAAGAAAGGCATGGAGTCAAAGAGGAAGTAGAGGATAGTGTAAATCTCATCCCCCTCCCCTCTAGCAAGGATGTTGCCCCAAAAGTCATTCTGAGGAGCGAAGCGACGAAGAATCCGGGGTGGTGAGGCATTTAGCCATGCTCAGGATGACAAAAAAGGCAC
Organism: uncultured Dehalococcoidales bacterium; assembly: GCA_964443115.1. Lineage (GTDB taxonomy): Bacteria > Chloroflexota > Dehalococcoidia > Dehalococcoidales > W111 > CAYUBP01. Next base: position 3,820 of record CAYUBP010000149.1, read on the forward strand.
TTTTAGGGCAAAGCTCCTAGTAAGAGGAAGGGGATAAATCCTTTCTTAAGAGCGGCTCGCACCCTTCTTCCTATCCAGCCCAGAGTATTCAAGAGGAGCAAAGCTCCTCTTTCTTTCTCCTCCTTCCCCATTTCTGAGGGTAAGGAGATTCAGAGGATGTATCCATAGATT
>CAYUBP010000150.1:0-3963 GCA_964443115.1 uncultured Dehalococcoidales bacterium
GATAATGAGCGGTGACTGGAGTTCAGACGTGTGCTCTTCCGATCTATGGATGTACTGCGGGGTGAATCCCTTAAGGGAGGCTTCAAGGGCCCCCTCAGCAACGTGTCCGCATTTCACAAGGCGTTCGTGAACCAAATCAAGACAAGGGGAAGAGTAGACGAGGCGTGGCTCCTGCTTGACTATGAACTCAGGTCGCGCGAGTTCCTCTCGCTTGGTAAATTCCGTGAAGACGCCAAGCTGGGTCTGGAAATGTTCCGCAAGGGGAAGATTAAGCTTCCCACAATGAAGAAACATTCCGCCAAGGCGATAAAGAGTATTTTCAAAAACGTGTTTTCTAAAGTTAAGGCCTAGGGAGAGGCTGATGGAAATGAAAGTCGCATATTATCCCGGTTGTACCGCAACATCAACTTCCGTTGAATACGATGAATCGTCCAGGGAAACCCTGAAATACCTGGGGGTTGAGTTAGAAGAGATTCCTGACTGGACCTGCTGTGGAGCCAGCTCGGCACACGTTATCAACAAGGAACTGGCGTTAGCGTTACCCAGCCGCAATCTGGCACTGGTCAACAAGATGTCCCTGGGGATGGTTACTCCCTGTCCCGCCTGCGCTCTGCGCCACAAGACTGCCGAGCATGAACTGAACAAAGACCCTGAACTCAAGGCAAGGGTAGAGAAAGAAATCGGCATGACTCTGGAGCTGCCTCAAAGGCCAAGGCATATCCTGGAAGTCCTGGGCCAGGACGTGGGAATTGATGCCATTACCCAAAAGGTACAAAAACCCCTAAAAGACCTCAAGGTTGTAGCATATTATGGCTGTTACCTGGTTCGCCCTCCGGATATAACGAACTTTGATAATCCGGAGAATCCCACGATAATGGATAAAATAATGACGGCTCTTGGTGCGGAGGTAATTGATTGGTCTTACAAAATAGACTGTTGCGGGGGAGGACTGGCGATAGTCAACCCCGATATTGTGAAAAAATTGTCGGGCAAGATTATCAACGGTGCCTCCGCAGTGGGAGCTGATGCCATTGTAACCGCCTGCGGCATCTGCCAGGCTAACCTGGATATGCGCCAGCCCAAGAACGGCGGCTCCAAGCCCATGCCCATATTCTACTTCAGTGAGCTATCCGCCTTAGCGTTTGGAAGTGTAAACGTAAAAGAATGGATGGCAAAGCACATGGTAGACCCTTCAGATTTGTTATCCGGGCTGAAATTGCTATAGAATTCAAGCCAATGCAGCAATTGCGCCAAACCCGATGAGCCCTGCACCGAGCAAACATCATCATTAAGGGAGGAAAAAAGTAATGTCACAGAAAGTGGTGAAGACCGATTGCATACTTTGCATCAATAGCTGCGGCATAAATGCCTACGTCGAAGATGGCAAGCTTGTAAAAGTGGAGGGCATGCCGGAGCACGGGGTAAGCGAAGGCTTCCTCTGCCCCAGAGGCGAAGCCCTCATTGAGTATGTTTACTCTCCAGAAAGACTACAGCATCCCATGAAGAAAAGGCGGGATGGAAGCTGGGAAAGGATATCATGGGATGAGGCGCTGGATACGATTGTCGCCAAACTGAAGGCAATCAAAGAAAAATACGGCGCCCAGGCGCTGGCTGTATACAGCGGTTCCATCGGTACGGAGAATATTGAGCTTGCGGGTTTTGCCCAGAGGTTCCGCGGCGTCTACGGCACGCCGAACCTCCTGTCGGTGGAAGGCAACTGCTTCCGCTCCCGGATTATGGCGCGCCAGATGACATTCGGCACTTATCCCATTGAAGAACCATGGAATGCCGCATGCCTGATTGTCTGGGGTCAGAACATGGACTACTCCAGAATGACGATTGCCAATAAAATCTACAAGGCAATGGATGCCGGCACACTGAAGACTTTGATTGTCGTCGACCCCAAGCGCACCAGTATCGCCGAAAAGGGTATTCACATTGAAATCAGACCGGGCACCGATTGTGCTTTAGCCCTGGGCATGCTGAACGTTATTATTTCCGAGGGCTTGCAGAACCAGAAGTTCATTGATGAGTTCACCACAGGTTTTGATAAACTTGCCGAGCACGTTAAGGAGTACACCCCGGAAAAAGTATCCGAAATAACGTGGATTCCGGCGGACGACATCAGGAAAATCGCCCGGCTGTTTGCCACGGTCAAGCCAGCCTGCATCAATCCCGGGACCTGCTCCATTGACCAGCATATCAACGGTTTCCAGACAAACCGCGTTCTATCGCTGCTGCAAATTGTGACTGGGAATGTAGACGTCAAGGGCGGCTGGACTACCATTCCATTTATCCGCCTCGGCGACCTGAGGGTACCCGAAGTGGGCGAGCCGATTGGCGCCGAGACCTACCCGCTGTTCCGGCGGTTCTGGGGCCGGACATCTCCTTACGGGCAGGAAATGCTGTTCGCAGACGCAGTCCTGGACGGCAAACCGTACCCCATCAAAGCGCTCATTTCACAGGGCGGCAACCCGGCACTGACACTGCCTGACTCTGTCCGCGTCCAGCAGGCGATGAGGAAATTGGACTTCATGGTCGTCGTCGACCTGTTCATGACTGAGACAGCCAAACTGGCTGACATTGTACTCCCGGCCTGCACCCATCTGGAGAAGGGTGGTGTGGGCTATGTGTACGGCGTCAATACCTGTATCCCTTACGCGATGCTGCGCAAGAAGGTCGTAGAACCAGTGGGGGAGAGCTGGCCGGACTGGAGGATATGGACCGAGCTGGGCAGGAGAATGGGCTACGGGGAGCAGTTCCCCTGGGATACCGAGGAAGAGGTTATTGATTTCTTCCTCAAGCCGAGTGGTCTGACCAGAGAGCAACTGGAGAAGGAGCACCCCGAAGGCATGTTCTATATCGAAAAGAAGTATGCCCAAGGTAACTACCGTACGCCGTCAAATAAGATTGAAATCTATTCACAGACCCTCGCCGACGCCGGCTACGACCCGCTGCCAAAGCATGTTGAGCCCAGCCAGAGCCCGGTGCGTACGCCGGAACTGGCGGAGAAATTCCCGCTGATTCTGACTACCGGCGCCAGGCTGACGCAGTACACGCACACGCAGTTCAGGAATATACCCTACTGCCGCAACCAGGCACCCGAGCCAATAGCTGAGATTCATCCCGATACTGCCGCCGCGTACGGCATAGCGGATGGTGATATGATTGACATTGAGACTATTATGGGCCAGATATCCATGCGGGCTAACACGACCAGCAAGCTGCACCCCGGAATCGTGAGCATACCTCACGGTTGGACCGAGGCAAACGCAAATGTGCTGACCCAGCTTTACCCGCGGGACCCGGTTACCGGATATACCGAGATGAAATCCTTACTATGCCGGATAAAAAAGGCCGACAGGCTGGCGGAGAAGGCGGTAGCCGCAAGCGTCTAAAGGGAAAATAAGACACGGCAGAGCTTAATATTAAGCCTGTGAATTTGGGAGCGGGGTCGTTCATGAACGACCCCGCTCTATTTGTTTGAAACGCACTTTGGGCTGGTCCTAAATCAGCTGCCCTTGCTGGAAAGCACTATGTTCTGCCGCGTTAGCAGGCGTGTCAAGGCCAGGACAATAGCAAGAAGAACTACGGTTCCGAGCAGGTACCAGAGCGTGAATGGCCATGAGGAAAGGTCAATCCACCCAATCCCAAGTCCGATCGGTACTCCCATCATCAGACCAAAGCCAAGGAAAAATGACGACCCCATGGCGATATCCGGGTTGCTGGCAAGGGAGAACAGAATCATGAACAGCAGCAGCCCGAGGAACAGCAGCGGGTTCACCACAAAGCCGAGCACTAGGGTGGGCACCGGCAGCACGAGCACGCCGGTGGTGGGGAGGATGGTGCTCAGGTTTATCACCAGCAGGACAATCACCGAGGCGACTATGGAGATAAGGTAGGCAGGCAGGAAAATGGCAAAGGATTTGCCCAGCCACAGGCCCCGCGACGAGAGCGGTGTAG
>CAYUBP010000151.1:0-3946 GCA_964443115.1 uncultured Dehalococcoidales bacterium
AGATAATGAGCGGTGACTGGAGTTCAGACGTGTGCTCTTCCGATCTAACTGGGCAAAGCTCGTATCATCCACCAGCTCCTGCTCCTTCAGCCGCTTGAGCACCGCTTCAATGCTGTCGCTGTCAAAGCCCCGCCGGACTAGCCGCTCTCTAAGCTCGGCTTCGCTCCGGGGGCGGTAGCCGAGATAGCGTGCCGCCGCGTCCATGCAGCGCTGATAGCCGTCCGTCCTGACTAGCGCCCCAATCTCGCTGGCGGATAGCTCCTGTCCGACACGCAAACGGGGGGCTGCCTCAGCCTTGAGGCTGAGGGCAAACCTGCCGTCCAGGAAAATGTTCAGCTTTCTCCGGCTCCTGCCGGCACGGAGAGCGGTTATTCTTGCCATTTACCCTTTTTAAACACAAAGAGCTGAAGCTTATTATGCCTCAGCTCCAGTAGTTACCTGGCTGGTCTTAATCCCTTAATCGCCGGATGAAGGATTATGGATGGTGACGGCTGAGGCTCTAATCTCTCGTTCAATTTCCTGAGCTTGCTCAGGATTCTGGCTCAGGAAATGCTTGGCATTCTCCCTTCCCTGCCCCAGGCGAGTGTCACCATGCGAGAAAAAGGCTCCGGTCTTCTTGATTATCCCGAGCTGCGTACCCAGGTCAACCAGATTGCCCTCACTGCTGATGCCGTGGTCAAACATAATGTCAAAGTCGGCGCTTCTGAACGGGGGTGCAACCTTGTTCTTGACTATCTTGGCTCTGACATGGCTGCCAACAACCTCATCTCCCTGCTTGATGGACTCAATGCGCCTCAGGTCAATCCTTACCGAGGCGTAGAACTTGAGTGCCCTGCCCCCTGGTGTGACCTCGGGGTTGCCGAAGATGATGCCGACCTTCTCCCGGAGCTGGTTAATGAATACTACCGCTGTTCCCGTCCTGCCGATGGAGGAGGCTAGCTTCCGCAGCGCCTGCGACATCAGCCTGGCTTGCAAACCAACGTGGGCATCCCCCATCTCCCCTTCTATTTCAGCCCGGGGAGCGAGTGCGGCTACGCTGTCAACCACGATTACGTCAACTGCCCCGCTCCTGACCAGCGCCTCGGTAATCTCCAGTGCCTGCTCTCCGGTATCGGGTTGAGAGATGAGCAAGTCATTCAGTTTGACACCGCAGTTACCGGCGTAGCTCGGGTCCAGGGCGTGCTCGGCGTCAATGTAGGCAGCCGTACCCCCCCGCCCCTGTGCCTCAGCAATTATGTGCTGAGCCAGGGTGGTCTTCCCTGATGCCTCGGGACCGAATATCTCGGTAATCCGTCCCCTAGGGATACCCCCCACACCCAGTGCCAGGTCCAGTGCCAGCGAGCCGGTGGGAATAACCTCCACGGCAAGCCTAGATGCAGCTTCACCCAGCTTCATCACCGAGCCTTCGCCAAATCTCTTTTCAATCTGGCTAATGGCTAGCTCCAGCGCCTTTTCTCTCTCTGTGGTCACCATCGCCTTAACTGTATAATAGCACAAGTATCCTACTATGACAAGGAAAAAAGAGACAAAATGCCGCCGCCTGCATTAGAAAGTGCAATCGTGCTTTGGGGGCACGCTGACACCTTCGCCAAAAACGGCGAAGATGCAGTGAACGCTCGGGGGGAATTGGCTTCCGGAGAGCTACTTGCTGCCTTCGGCAAGCTCCTCCTGGATATCCTTGGCCATTTTAAGGAACGTCTTCCGGAGCCTCTTCATGACGTCTTCGGCTGCCTTCTGTCCAGCCACCCGGGCTTCCTCGGCGGCTTTCCTGGCGTCCGCGGTGGCCGCATCTATCTCGTCCAGAAGGACGGGCAGAGGCTTAGTGAAAATATCGTGCCTGGTTTCCTGTTCCTTTGCCATAGGTTTCTCCTGTCTGTGTCCTTGCTGTCAGGACAACAGTATCATTATAGCACTCTTTTTCCGGGCTATGTCTGGGTTTTTTCTATTTTCTCTACCTCAATGGTGCACTCGGTTACCAGGGCGGCAAAGGCACCCAGAGCCGCCAGCACGGGGGCGACCATAATCCCTATCGCTGCGGCTGGTGCTCCTACAGACAGCGGAATCTCCAGCACCGTGCGCCCCTCGTGGATGATGCGGACCCGCCGGATGTTGCCTTCGTGTATGAGCTGCTTGACCTTGTCAACCACCTGGCTGCCGGATACGGTGAACTTCTCATCAGTTTTCATGGTAGCCTCCTGAGGCATATTAGTCAGGTTGCTGCGGCTGTGTCAAGCCCCTGTCAGGAGAGGTTGCTTCTGTTGAACAAATATTTTTTCGTGATATACTGTAGGGCAAAGTAAGGTTGGGAGGGGTTTTACTTGAAGGGCAAAGATTTGCTGTCAGTAGCTGATTTAAGCAGTGAGGATATCCGCCTTCTCATCCGGGAGGCGATTGACCTGAAGGCTATGGGCTGGCTTTCCATACTCAGCCGGAAGGTGCTAGCTCTCGTCTTTGAGAAGCCTTCGCTCCGGACGAGGGTCAGCTTTGAGGTAGCCATGCGGCAGCTTGGCGGGCACAGCCTGTATCTATCGCCGGCGGAGGTCGGGCTGGGGCAGCGGGAGTCTGTTCCTGATGTCGCCCGGGTGCTCAGCCGCTACGCGGATGTGATTTGCGCCCGCACCTTTTCCCACCAGACCGTGGAGGTTCTGGGTAGCTGTTCCGAGGTACCGGTGATAAATGCCCTGTCTGACCTGGAGCACCCCTGCCAGGCTCTGGCGGACCTGCTGACCATCTGCGAGCATAAGGGGGAGTTGAACGGGCTGACCTTAGCCTTTGTCGGTGATGGTAACAACGTCTCCAATAGCCTGATGCTGGCTGCCTCGCTGGTGGGGATTAACTTCCGGATTGCATCCCCGCCCGGCTATGCCGTCCGGGACAGCGTTTACCAGCTTGCCCGGGACTATGCCGCCGCCAGCGGCGCTGGTATACTCTGTGTTGACGACCCGCGCCTGGTGGTCAGCGGGGCGGATGTGGTCTATACCGATGTCTGGACGAGCATGGGGCAGGAGGCGGAGGCGGAACAGCGCCGCCAGGCATTTAGCGGCTACCAGGTTAACAGCGAGCTGCTCTCCTTAGCCCGTGAGGACGCTATATTCATGCACCCGCTGCCGGCGCACCACGGCGAAGAGGTAGCGGCGGGCGTTATTGATAGCCCCGGCTCGGTGGTCTTTGACCAAGCGGAGAACCGTATGCACATCCAGAAAGCCCTGCTGGCACACATACTGGGCGGCCTGGAGATACCGCTGACCGGAGGCTGGGGGGTGAGATAGTGTGCAGGTATTAAGGATAGTCTGGTTCCCGGTCTTGATAACGGCGCTGGCGGTGGCTGGCTATGTGCTTGAATGGCCCCCCGAAGCCCTGGCGCCGGCCCTGGTCTTTATCCTGGTTATCGGGCTGGCGGTAGCGATAATCGGCGGCAGGGGGGGCAAGGCGGCACGCTCATCGCTGAAGCTCAGGCAGCTTGCGGGATATTTCAGCCGGCGGTTTGCCGGCAACTCCTCCCTGTCCGTCTTCGCCATCATAGAGAGCCTTTACAGCACGGACAACCCCAGGCTGTGGGAGTGGGCGCGGGCGTGTGACATGGCGCGGCGGGTCTTTAACACCTGGTGCGATAGCTTTGCCAGCCGCATGGAAAGCGATGCCCGGACGGAAAGGTACGCCGTCTATCTCCAGACCTATCTCAGCGAACTGTGGCAGATAAACAGCCATTACTATGAGTTTGTGGAGCAGTTCCGCGAGGCGGCGGAGAAGGTCAGTCTTCCCGAGGATGTTATTAACCAGTATAACCGGTTCGTAATGGAGTACAATGCCTTTGTCCAGGACTTCCGTACCTATATCAGCGGGCTGAAGAGGTTCGCCCGGACGGAGCTGGAGCCGCCCAGCGTCAAGCTGGCAAGTGAGCTGACGGTGGTAAAGCCGCCTCCGCCTCCCAGGGAAGAGAAGCCCA
>CAYUBP010000152.1:0-3865 GCA_964443115.1 uncultured Dehalococcoidales bacterium
GTACAAATGGGTATCCACCGCCAAGAAGGCGGTAACACGTTTCTCCTCCATACTGCCGCCGCTTTGATAAATTTCCAGGACCGTCGCTCCCATGTCGAAGAGCGCGCTCGTTCTGGGGTCGGTTTGCAGTACCAGCAACATCTTCTCGAGCTCGGCATCGGTGTAGTTCTGAGGGGAGTGGAGCTCAAAGTTCATCACCATACCCGAACTGAGGTCGACCACAACGGTGATGACCGTACCATCCCGGCCGGTGACCTTTACGGTGGCGGTATCCCCGTTCTCCCCGGTCACTTCGGCGGAGTCCACCCCCTCATCACCCAGTGCCATAATAACCCCGGGGTCATTCAACGCGATACTCGCGGCGCGGGCGGCAGACCGGTCGCCCAGCAGCGGCGGAACGGCAACCAGGCTGGCGATGATGATGGCCGCCAGACCGACCATGGTTATGGGCTTCCATACCGGCCGCAGCAGTAGTTGCCGCCAGCGCGCCGGCTTGGGAGGATTTGGGCTGCCTTGATTGTGTCCGCTTACGTTGGCCATGATTGCCTCCCTTAGACTCCGCATAGGCGGCGTCTCTTTCAGTAACCCGATCTGCTCCCGCACCTCGATATGCGACTGTAAAGCCGCCTCGCAGAGCGGGCACTGCGCTTCGTGTGTTTCAACGAGCTCTCGCTGTGTCACGGGCAGCTCGCCGTCAACATAGGCCGATAGCAGTTCCTTGATTTCATTACATTTCATTTTTTGCCACCTCCATAGATACTGCGGAACGCCTCTTTACCCCGGTTGACGCGCATGCGCACCGCGTCTTCGGTGATACCCAAGGTCTTAGCGATCTCTCGGTACCGGAACCCCTCGACCAGGTGCAGCACTAGGCACGCCCGCTGCCCCCGGGGCACCTTCAGCAGGGCTTCCTGGACGGCAATCGCCTCGTCCACATCCTGAGGGCAGTCCGAGGCTATCTCCCCATCCCAATTCAGGCTGGAGAAGGGTAGGAAAGACAAAACTTTCTTACGGCGGTAGAAGCGGAAAGCGTTGTTGGTGGCGATACGGTACAGCCACGCCCGGAACGAAAGCCGGGAATCGGTCCGGGAAATGCCTTTGTAGGACAGGAGGAACGTCTCCTGTGCCAGGTCTTCCGCCAGTTGGAAGTCCCCGGTCAGGCGGTAGAGGTAGCGCTGCACCGGCGCCTGGTAGCGCTCGACCAGCTCGGCGAAGGCAGCGGCATCGCCCACCTTTACCAGGGCGACAGCCATGGCGTCTTCCATAACCACCGTCTCTTCCATTTTTCTTTCCCTATATATTTAAATGCTTGGGCCGGGTAAAACCGAACAGGTTTTTGAAAAATGTTTTTCGCCGTTCCAACTCGCGGGGCTCCAACCAAGTTTGCCGTAAATATAGTGGTTATCCCCTTTGGTGTCAATGAGGGACTTCTGCCAGTTTTTGTTTTCCCGTTGACTTTCTCTTTTCTTCGGGAGGCGAAAAACATGCTAGCTCTTCGAGTCCAATAATTTGGCTTTTTGTTGGATGCCAAGGGTTGAACAATCCCGTGAAATGTTCAACGAAGACAACTGTTTGCTTGATTCCCGGAAGAACGAGGGCATGGCTATTAGGCACTCCCACACCGACAATTCTTGCTCGTGTTCCCAAGAGAGCGTAGAATATTACCTAGAGGTGAGGTAAGGAATGCTCTTCGTTTAGAAGATTGCAGACAAATATGGCAACCTCAGGCTGGACTATAAGGAGGTACTAAATATGCTGGAGATTAAGCATCTATCCGTATCTGTAGGGGGTAAGAAAATCCTGCATGACGTGAATTTGACCATACAAACCGGGGAGACACATGTCCTCTTTGGGCCCAATGGCAGCGGCAAGACCACACTGCTTATGACGATAATGGGCTTCCCCAATTATCAGGTTACCGAAGGGAATATCATGCTCAATGATAGAGACATAACCGGTCTGACTACGGACGAAAGGGCTCGCCTTGGGATTGGCATGTCTTTCCAGCGGCCTCCCGTTGTTAGAGGGGTTAGGACACGAGACATGGTCGCTGCCTGTCTCAGAGGGCAGGGAGGTGAGGATGCTGTAGTTCAGCTGGCAAAAGAAGCCGGGCTAGGTGACTTTCTTGATAGAGAGATAAACTACGGATTCTCCGGAGGAGAGATAAAGCGCTCCGAGTTGATGCAGCTCATGGCCCAGAAGCCGGAACTGGTGTTACTGGACGAGCCGGAGTCCGGAGTTGACCTGGTTAATATAGCCTTGATTGGTAGGTTGATAAACGAACTGCTGGAAAAGGAGTGCCCAATACGTTTCCGCAAATGCATGGGGCTCATCATTACCCATACCGGTAATATCCTGGACTATGTTAACGCCCGCACCGGCTACGTTATGTGCGAGGGCAGCATTAGGTGTGAAGGTGACCCTCATGAAATTCTGAAGACCATAAAGGAGAAGGGGTACGAGGAATGTATCTCCTGCCTGGTAAGGAGGTCATCCAATGCCTGAACCGAAGACCTCACGGACATACCAGGACAGGGCCAAGACAGCCGCCAAAAGGCAAGCGGTTTTCGGTGACGATATTGACCTCGGCACCTTTGAAAGTGCGGCGGAGCCACCACCACTTCAGGACGATCCGTCGCAGCTCCCCGACAAAGACAAGGAGCGGATGTTGGAGACAGGGGTGATGCTGGATGACCCGGGCCAGAGGTCCGGAACCTTTGTCCAGATAGACAATAAGCCGGTTCATAGCTCTGTCAGGCAAGAGGGCATAGAAATGATGGCGGTAAGTCAGGCCCTGGAGAAATATGACTGGATGCCGGACTACTGGTGGAAGGCAGTCGCTGTGGACGCCGATAAGTACACTGCCAACGTGGAGTTAAGCCACGGCGATGGTTACTTCATCAGGGCTCTTCCCGGACAGAAGACCGTATTCCCGGTTCAGGCCTGCCTTTACCTGGCCAAGGCGAAGCTGATACAGAATGTCCACAATATCATCGTCGCCGAAGAAGGCTCGGAGCTACACATCATTACCGGCTGTGCCATCGCCTCTAACGAGAAGCCCGGGCTGCACCTGGGCGTTTCCGAGTTCTACATTAAGAAGGGAGCCAAGGTTACTTTCACCATGATACACAGCTGGAACCCGGAGGTTAGCGTCCGCCCTCGCACCGGAGTCTTCGTACAGGAGGACGGACTCTTTCTCAGCAACTATGTCCTGATGAAGCCGGTACGCTCTATTCAGACGTACCCTTCGGCGATATGTGCTGGTGATAATGCCGTTGTCCGGTACAACAGCGTTCTGCTGGCCGCCGAGGGGTCGTCGCTGGATGTCGGCTCGCGGGTAATCCTCAACGGTAAGGGGTCAAAGACGGAGGTAGTATCACGGGCAATAACCACCGGGGGAGATATCGTCGCCCGGGGTTATGTTGAAGGCAATGCCCCCGAGGTTAAGGGCCACCTTGAATGCCGCGGCCTGATTCTGCAGGGTAAAGGCACTATCCACGCCATACCCGAACTGAAGGGGACACTGGCCGGCATCGACCTCTCCCACGAAGCGGCAGTGGGCAAGATTGCCGAGGAGGAGGTGCAGTACCTGATGGCCCGGGGACTAACCCGGGCTGAGGCCACCGCTACTATAGTCCGCGGGTTTTTGCGGGTGGACATCGAGGGACTGCCGCCGATGCTCAGCGCCGAGTTGCAGAGGGCTGTGGAAGAAAGCGAAAAAGAGGCCATGTAAACGAGCAATGGGGGCTATAATAATTGACCTTACCCCCGAAAACAGCTACACCTTGAGTTAGAGTCTTCCGGTATTAGACTTTTCCCCCATTCTCTAAAATGTATCCTCCTTATGTGTTTCAAGCTGGGTCAA
>CAYUBP010000153.1:0-3847 GCA_964443115.1 uncultured Dehalococcoidales bacterium
GACCTGGGCAGCCTGTTCGGCGACCTCTTCGGCGGTTTCAGGAGCCGAAGGGCAAAGCCAAGGCGCGGCCGGGACGTGGAGTACCCGGTTGAGGTCACGCTGGATGAGGTATACCATGGCACACGGCGGACAATCGCCCTTGAGAGCCGGGAGACCTGCTCGGTGTGTAAGGGGACGGGGGTAATCCAGAACTTGCCCTGCTCAACGTGCCGGGGCTCGGGGACGGTGTCATCGGTGAAGCGCCTTGAAGTCAGGATTCCACCCGGGGTGGATAACGGTTCACGGGTGCGTATCGCCGGGAAGGGAGAGCCGGGTAACGCCGGAGGCACCAGCGGCGACCTTTATCTGCTGGTGTCAGTGAGACCTCACCCTAGGTATCAGCGTAAGGGTGAAGACCTGTATATAGATATACCCGTGCCGCTGGTGGTGGCGGTGCTGGGCGGCGAGGTGAAGGTGTCAACCCTGAAGGACAGCCGGCTGGCGCTGAAGATTCCACCCGAGACCCAGAACGGGCGTACCTTCCGCCTGGTAGGGCAGGGCATGCCCCGCCTGGGTGACTCTGCCTATGGAGACTTGTTTGCCAGGGTGAACGTTGTCCTGCCGTCCAGGCTGTCAGCCAAAGAGAAGGAGCTATTTGAGCAGCTGGCTAAGCTGCAAGCAAAGGGTGAAGCGACATGACACTGGGTGATACTGAGCCCCGCTACGTTATAAGTATTGCCGCCAGGATGGTGGGGGTGCCCACCCATACCCTGCGTTACTACGAGCGAGTCGGCATAATTGAGCCGCCCCGCTCCCAGGGCAATATTCGCCTTTATTCCAACCGGGATATAGCCCTGCTTCGTCGGGTCAGGGCGCTGATGAACGACCTCGGGGTCAACCTTGCCGGTATTGAGGTTATCCTCCGGATGAGCCAGCAGCTTGTTGAGTTGCAGAGCCGGCTGGAGGAGCTGGAATCAGAGATGGAGAGATTAAAGCAGGCGGGGCTTTAGCATAAAGATTACCTGTGGTAAGATGATAGGTTAATAGCTATGCCAGCGCCGGTATCAGGCGGAATTAGGGGGTGCCGATTGAAGATAACGCAGGTTTACCGGGAGATTAAGAGTAAGCTCTGGGACCGGTATTCCCGATATTCCGTGATTATCATCGGTACCTTGATTACCATAGGGGTGACTATCGGCCTGGTCTTTTACTGGGACGAGCTTCAGGATGCTTCTGCCTACGGCTATCTCGGCTGTTTTGTGGTTTCCGTCATGGCGGGGATAACCGTCATCCCCGCCCCGGCGCTGCCGGTGGTATTTACCCTGGGTCACAAGCTGAACCCCCTGTACGTCGGTCTGGTAGCTGGCATGGGGGAAGCGCTGGGAGGTTTAACGATATACCTGACGGGGGCTGGCGGCGGGACGCTATGGTCAAAGCTCAGGGGCAGGCGGGCAGCCAGCGAGCAGCCGGAGTCTGTCGTTGTTGACGGCACCCCGCTGGTCCCGCGCCGGTTTGAGTCCAAGCAGCGGGCGTTGTTCAACAAGATAATGGTGCCGATGCGGCGGTGGGGAGGCTTCTGGGTGGTGTTTGCCGCTGCGGCAATAATAGTGAGCCCTTACTATCTGGTCGGTCTGGCCGCCGGGGCATTAGGCATCAGCATGAGGAAGTTCTTTCTTGCCAGCTGGGCGGGAAAGACGGTGAAGGGTCTGTACGTCGCCGGCGCTGGCTACTGGGGGCTGTATTTTGTTCTCGGGTTGTTCGGCGACTAGTAGCCCTGATTATTGCGAGGGATGAGAGGCGCGCTATGAAACAGGAGAGGTTTACGGAACAGGCGCAGGAAGCACTGGCGCTGTCACAGGAGCTGGTGCGGCAGTTTCACCACAGCCAGTGGGATGTTGAGCATGTCCTGCTTGCCCTGCTCCAGCAGGAGCGCGGGCTGGTCGGCGAGGTGCTTAAGGCGCTTGCGGTTGATGTTGACCCGGTGAAGCGGGAGGTAGAAGCTGCCCTGGAAAAGACACCAAGGGTCTCCTACGAGGTAGCCCAGATATACGCCACACCCCGGATTGCCCAGATGATAAGAGTGGCTGGCGGTGAGGCGGACCGGCTCAAGGACGAGTTCATCGGCACCGAGCACCTGCTGATTGCCATTGCCGCCGAGCAGAAGGGGCAGGCGGCTGCCATTCTCCGGCGCCTGGGTATTGACCAGGAGAAGATATACAAGGCTTTACAGGACATACGGGGCGGGCACCGTGTGACCGATGCCCGTGCGGAGAGCAAGTACCGCTCACTGGAGAAGTACGGGCGTGACCTGACCGAGATTGCCCGCCAGGGCAGGCTTGACCCGGTTATCGGCCGGGATGAGGAGATAAAGCGGGTGATGCAGATACTCACCCGCCGCGCCAAGAACAATCCGGTGATTGTTGGCGACGCCGGCGTCGGCAAGACCGCTATCGCCGAAGGGCTGGCACAGAAGATTGCCGCTGATGATGTCCCGGACTCCCTGAAAGGGCGCAAGATAGTGGCTTTGGATATGGGGGCGCTGATTGCCGGCAGCAAGTTCCGCGGCGAGTTTGAGGAGCGGCTCAAGGCGGTGATGGACGAGGTCCGCCAGTCCCAGGGCGAGGTGATACTGTTCATTGATGAGATTCACACCGTGGTCGGGGCGGGCGCTGCCGAGGGCGCCGTTGACGCCAGCAACATGCTCAAGCCAGCCTTAGCTCACGGCGAGCTGCAGTGCGTAGGAGCCACGACACTTGACGAGTACCGTAAGTTCATTGAAAAGGATAAGGCTCTGGAGCGGCGGCTACAGCCGGTATTTGTTGGCGAGCCTACTGTTGAGGCAACGATTGAGATGCTGAAGGGTCTCCGCCCCAGGTATGAAGCCCATCACAAGGTCAAGATAAGCGACGAGGCGTTAGAGGCGGCGGCGAAACTAAGTCAGCGGTATGTCTCTGACCGCCACCTCCCGGACAAGGCGATTGACCTTATTGATGAAGCCGGCAGCAAGATTAGGATTGATACCGAGAGCGCTCCGCCGGAGGTCAAAGCCCTGGAGCAGAGGCTCAAGCAGTTGACCAATGAGGAAGAGGCGGCTTCGCAGCGGCAGGACTATCAACATGCTGCCCAGATTAAGAGCGAGAGGCTGCGCCTGGATGAGGAGTATAGCCAGGCGAAGGGTGACTGGCTGCAGAGGGAAAAGATTGACCAGGTCGTGGACGCCGAGACTATTGCCCGGCTAATCTCCAACTGGACGGGTATTCCCGTGTCCCAGATGCTGGAGGGCGAGGCGGAGAAACTGGTCAACATGGAGGAAAGACTCCACGAGAGGCTGGTAGACCAGGAGGAGGCGGTTACTGCCATCTCCGAGGCTATCCGGAGAAGCCGGGCGGGGCTCAAGGACCCGCGGCGCCCCATCGGCAGCTTCCTGTTCCTGGGGCCGACCGGTGTTGGCAAGACCGAGCTGGCGCGAACGCTGGCGTGGTTCCTCTTTGATGACGAGAACGCCATGGTACGTCTTGATATGTCAGAGTACCAGGAGAGGCATACCGTATCACGCCTTATCGGCGCCCCGCCGGGCTACGTCGGCTACGAGGAGGGAGGGCAGCTTACCGAGGCAGTGCGCCGCCGTCCCTACCGGGTAATCCTGATGGACGAGATTGAGAAGGCGCACCCCGAGGTGTTCAATGCCCTGTTGCAACTGCTGGACGACGGGCGGCTGACCGATGGCCACGGGCGGACGGTGGACTTCAAGAATACCGTGGTCATCATGACCAGCAACGCCGGAGTAGAGCTCATCAAGCGCGAATCACGCATCGGCTTTGCCAGATCGGAAGAGCACACGTCTGAACTCCAGTCACCGCTCATTATC
>CAYUBP010000154.1:0-3837 GCA_964443115.1 uncultured Dehalococcoidales bacterium
GTATGGGGTATACTAGCCCTCTTCAATCTCGGCGGCAGCATCGGGCAGGTTATCATCGGCAGCAACCCGGCGGTCGGCATCCTCCGCACAATCGGGCTGGTCATCCTGGGTATCATCCTTGTAGCCCCGCGGGCATCCCTACGCCTTATAGGCAGGCTAGCCTCATGGCTACTTAGAGGATTTAAGAGCCTCGCCCGCCGTCCCAGACCGTCGGTTGAGGCACTACCGCCGCCGGAAACAGCCGCTCAGACCAGGACCAGAGCCATGCCCACCGAGGTTGTGCCCCCTGAAATCCCCCAAAAAGCAGCCGGAGCCGTGGTTCCGGCTATGAGAGAGGCTGATGCAGCAGAGGCACCGGTCATGACGCCCGCCCCGGCACCCGCCCAGCGAGACCTGAGACAGGTAGCCGATGAGGTATGGAAAAAGTACGGCGAATCGCCGTCGCTGGTTACGATTGACGGCTGGCGGCTGCCGCCGATTGATATTCTGGACAGGGTGCCCGAGATAGAGTTCGGGCAGGCAGACAATCTACAGCGAGCCCGGCTCATTGAAGAATCCCTCGCCAGCTACGGCGTTAACGCCAAGGTGGTGGAGATAAACGCCGGGCCTACCGTTACCCAGTTCGGTCTTGAGCCGGGGTGGGACCTGAAGGTAAAAGAGGTAAAGGAGAAGGACAAGGACGGCACGGTACGGGTGAAGCAGGAGGAGGTGTCCAAAACGCGGGTCAAGGTAGAGCGGATTACCTCGCTGGCTAACGACCTTGCCCTTGCCCTGGCAGCGCCCAGCATCAGGATTGAAGCCCCGATTCCGGGCAAATCGGTAGTGGGCATTGAGGTGCCCAACACGATTACCGGCATGGTCAGCCTGAGGGGAGTAATTGAGACCACCCCCTTCCAGAAGACCATCACCAAGTCCAAGCTAACCCTGGCACTGGGCAAGGGCGCCGGCGGCGAGGCGGTCGTCGGCGACCTAGCGCGTATGCCCCATTTGCTCATCGCCGGAGCCACCGGCAGCGGCAAGACCGTCTGCCTGAACACCATCATCTGCTGCCTGCTGATGCGCAACACGCCCTACGACGTACGGTTTATCATGGTTGACCCCAAGCGGGTGGAGCTTACCCCGTTCAACAGCATCCCCCACCTGGCGACGCCGGTCATTGTTGACACCAGCAAGGCGCTGAGCACGCTGCGCTGGCTTAACCAGGAGATGGACAACCGCTACAAGAAGCTGGCGACTGCCGCAGCCAGGAATATTGAGGGCTATAACAAGAACAAGCAGGGCGAGGAGCGGCTCCCCTACCTGGTGCTAATCATTGACGAGCTGGCGGACTTAATGATGACCGGGTTTGACGAGGTTGAGCATATCCTCTGCCGACTAGCCCAGCTTGCCCGGGCGACAGGTATTCACCTGGTAGTGGCGACCCAGCGCCCCTCCGTGGACGTGGTCACCGGTCTCATCAAGGCAAACTTCCCCACCCGCATCAGCTTCGCCGTTACCTCCCAGGTGGACTCCCGCACCATCCTGGATATGGCGGGTGCCGAGAAGCTGCTGGGCAAAGGGGACATGCTCTACATGCCCACCGAGGCCGCCAAGCCCAAACGCCTCCAGGGCTGCTACGTCTCTGACCCCGAGACCGAGCGCCTGGTATACTTCTGGAGCCGCCAGCAGAGAGAAGAGGCAGCCACGCTATCCGCCGAGGAGCTTATCCCCCCCGCAGCCGCTGCCAGAAAGGGGGAGTACCCGAGCGACCCGCTCCTGGATACCGCCCGGGAGCTGGCAAAGGAACACCACCAGATTTCTACCTCGTTCCTCCAGCGGAAGCTGCGCATCGGCTACCCCAGAGCTGCCCGCCTCATGGAGCAGCTTGAGGAGGAGATGGGGAAAGGAGAAGACAGCCTGCGAGAGGGTTAAAGGGAAAAGGTAAGGTTATCTTACTTCTTCTCCAGCCCCTTTTCCTTCATCATCGCCTCGGTGCGCTTCTTTACCTCGTCAGCCTTGGCAAGCAGGAAGATGAAGATGCCCAGGAGGGCAAAGAATATACCCAGCCCGATAGGTCCCGACCAGAACAGCACGATAAACAAGTCGTCCACGTCGTCTCCTTTTCAGTGCCCGCCGATTACAGGGGACTCTTTATCTCTACCCCTCTTTGGCGCCGAAATATGCGGCAATCCATGACCAGAAGCCATAGACCCAGAATGCAACCGCCAGCAGCAGCCAGACGGTCGGCTGTAAGCCCAGCGTCTTATCCATGGCGTCGCTCACAATTCCCAGTATAAGGCAGATACAGCCCAGCGCCTCCGAAACAGCCGCCATCATTGCCAGTGTTTTGGCACCCGCCATCCATATCAGGGACTTGACATTCTTCGGGATTTCCGCCATGTTCATGCCTCCTTCACGCAAAAAGTCTATCTTTTCCCCCGAGGGAAAGACTCTTTCTTAAGAGAGGCTTCGCCCCTCTGGAATCTCACTGTAAAGGAGGCAAGCGGCCCGGTGCCAGCACCAGTATTATACCACTACCTGTCAACGCCTCTTTTGAGCCGCTTGAGGACGGCATCCATGTAGACTCTCGCCAGGCTTTTGCCATGCTTGGGCATCCGCTCCCGCTTCTTTCTGAGCTTCTTCTCCCGGCGCTCCTGCCTGGTCTCTTTGTGGTCTTCCACTGTTGAACCCTATCCCCTTTATCCCCTTCCCCTTAAAAGGGGAAGGGGAAGATAGTTATATAAGGAGCTACCGCTCCTTCTGACAACCTCCCGCAAAACTTAGGAGGGGGAATTTTTTCTTAAGAGGGACTGCGTACCCCTCTCAAATACCCCTTCCCTCATCCAGACGGACTTCCTCTATCTTAGATGCCTGCCCTTTCAAAACAAGGGAGGAAGCAAACCGCCGTTGAGAAGCTCGTATCTATCCTTTAGCCATCCGCACCCTTCTGATTCAGACGGTTGGAATACTCCCCCCACAAGTTTTTAAGAGAGACGCCAGTCTCTCTTTTCTTTCTTCTTTCCCCTCGTCCTCCTTCTTAACGAGAGGGAGAACGAGGGGGTAAGGTTACAATATCCTCAGCCAGGGCTTTGCGCAGCTCAATAATGCGGTCTCTGAGCAGGGCAGCCTTCTCAAACTCCAGGCTCCGGGCAGCCGTCTTCATCTGCCCTTCCAGCTCTTTGACAAGGCGGGCTATCTCTTCGCGGGAAACGGGGGTAGCCGCATAGGGGGCATGAGGTTCGGCGACCACCCGCACCCGCTCGGTGATGTCCTTGATGGCTTTCTTGATGCCCTGGGGCGTAATGCCATGCTGCCGGTTATAGTCTTCCTGAACCTGACGGCGGCGCTGTGTCTCCTTTATTGCCGCCGCCATGGAGCCGGTGACGGTATCGGCGTACATGATTACGTGCCCGTCAATGTGGCGGGCAGCCCGTCCCATCGTCTGAACCAGTGCCCCCTCCGACCTCAGGTAGCCCTCCTTATCGGCGTCAAGAATAGCCACCAGGCTGACCTCCGGCAGGTCAAGCCCCTCGCGGAGCAGGTTTATGCCAACAACGACGTCATAGACGCCGAGCCTCAGGTCGCGCAGTATCTCCACACGCTCCAGGGTATCAATCTCGGAGTGAAGGTAGTGGGTCTTTACCCCTGCCTCTACCAGGTAGTCCGCCAGTTCCTCCGCCATCCGCTTGGTCAGGGTCGTCACCAGGCAGCGCTCACCCCTCTTCACCCTCGTCTTAATCTGGTAGAGGAGGTCGTCAATCTGCCCCCTCGTCGGCTTGACCTCTATTGTCGGCTCCAGGAGACCGGTAGAGATCGGAAGAGCACACGTCTGAACTCCAGTCACGAGATTCCATCTCG
>CAYUBP010000155.1:0-3779 GCA_964443115.1 uncultured Dehalococcoidales bacterium
CCCTACACGACGCTCTTCCGATCTAACTTAATAAGGAGCTACCACTCCTTCTAACAACCTCTCTGAAACCCAGGATACTCTAGGGACTCCCGTCCCTCTTTCTCTTTCCCTCCCCATCTCCCAACGTGTCATTGCGAGCGTAGCGAAGCAATCTATCCATGCTGGGATTGCTTCGTCGCTGCGCTCCTCGCAATGACGTCAAATCATCAAGCGTGAGAGGGGGACTTGAGGGGGTGAGGTTGATAAACACTCATATCAGTAGTAAAATACTTTTATACAGGTGAGGAGTAAGGATGGAAACCGGCACGTGGAAGGTTAAGACTGGTCTTGCCCAGATGCTCAAGGGCGGGGTAATCATGGACGTGGTCACCCCGGAGCACGCCAAGATTGCCGAGGAAGCCGGCGCCTGCGCCGTGATGGCGCTGGAGAGGGTG
Organism: uncultured Dehalococcoidales bacterium; assembly: GCA_964443115.1. Lineage (GTDB taxonomy): Bacteria > Chloroflexota > Dehalococcoidia > Dehalococcoidales > W111 > CAYUBP01. The sequence continues at coordinate 435 of CAYUBP010000155.1, forward strand.
CCGGCGGACATACGGGCTGCCGGCGGCGTCGCCCGCATGGCTGACCTGCAGGTCATTGAAGCCATCATGAAAGCCGTGTCAATCCCGGTGATGGCTAAGTGCCGCATCGGGCACTTTGTTGAAGCCCAGGCGCTGGAGGCTATCGGCGTTGACTTTATTGACGAGTCCGAGGTGCTGACTCCGGCGGACGAGAGCCACCACATCTGGAAGCAGAACTTCAAGGTGCCCTTCGTCTGCGGCTGCCGCGACCTGGGCGAGGCGCTAAGGCGCATCGGGGAGGGGGCAGCCATGATTCGGACTAAAGGCGAGGCGGGCACGGGTAACATTGTTGAAGCCGTGAGGCACATGCGGGCGGTAATGGACGGCATCCGCCGGCTGGCAAACACCCCCCAGGAAGAACTGATGGCAGTCGCCAAGGAGATGGGCGCGCCCTTTGAGCTGGTCGCTGAGGTGCACAAGACGGGCAGACTGCCGGTGGTGAACTTCGCCGCCGGCGGCGTGGCGACCCCCGCCGATGCCGCCCTGATGATGCAGCTCGGCGCCGAGGGGGTCTTTGTCGGCTCGGGGATATTCAAGTCCTCCAACCCGGAGGCAAGAGCCAGGGCAATCGTCAAGGCGACCACTCACTACCAGGACCCGAAGATTATCGCCGAGGTCTCCAGGAACCTGGGAGAAGCTATGCCCGGGCTGGATATAAAGCAAATCCCCACCCAGGAGCTGCTAGCGCCCAGAGGATGGTAGCATGAGGATTGGTGTCCTTGCCTCGCAGGGAGCCTTCGCCGAGCATATCGCCACATTAAACAAGCTGGAAGTAGACGCCGTGCCTGTCCGTTTGCCCCGTGAGCTTGCCCAACTGGACGGGCTTATCATCCCCGGTGGAGAGAGCACGTCTATCTGCCGGCTGATGCGGGAATATGACCTGCTCGCCAGGGTCAAAAACCTGGCTAAGAGCGGCTTACCGGTATTCGGCACCTGCGCCGGTATGGTGCTCCTGGCTAAAGATGCCCTTGACGACGGGGTTGAGCCGCTGGGACTGATGGATATAAAGGTCAGACGTAATGCCTTCGGCAGGCAGAGAGAAAGCTTTGAGGCGGAGCTTACGATACCGGCGCTGGGGGAGAAGCCCTTCCCCGGCATATTTATCCGGGCGCCGGCGATTGAGCAGGCGAACGGCAGGGTGGAGATACTGGCTAAGCTTACCGAAGGCACCGGCGTCGCCGCCCGGCAGGACAGGCTGCTGGTCTCCGCCTTTCACCCGGAGCTGACGGACGACCCGAGATTCCATCAATATTTTCTGGATATTATCAGCGGACAACAGTAAAATCGGGGAGGGGCACTTGCAGAAAGTAATCACCGACGACCTGGATGCCCTGCTCAATATCCTGCCGCCGTATATCCGCGAGCCGCTATCCCGCCAGCCCGGCATCAAGGATTTGCTGGAGGTAGTCCTTGACCTGGGGCGCCCCCCCGAAGCCCGCTTCCCCGACAGAGAGACCATCCTCAGCCCCAAAGAGGTCAGCGAGGAGGAGATTGATTATACCGTCTCCCGCATCGGCAGCTTCGGGGATGATAACCGGGCAGGGATTGAGCGCACCCTGCACCGCATCTCCGCCATCCGCAACCGCAAGGGGCGGATTGTCGGTCTTACCCTGCGGGTGGGAAGGGCCGTGTTCGGCACCATCAGGGTCATTGAAGACCTTGTCCAGTCCGGCAAGAGCATACTGCTGCTGGGACGCCCCGGGGTGGGCAAGACGACCATGCTCCGCGAGGTAGCCCGGGTGCTGGCCAGCGACATGGGGAAGCGGGTCATCATTGTTGACACCTCAAACGAGATTGCCGGCGACGGCGACATCCCCCACCCGGCAATCGGGCATGCCCGGCGGATGCAGGTGGCGACCCCCACCATGCAGCATGCGGTAATGATTGAGGCGGTGGAGAACCATATGCCCCAGGTAATCGTTATTGACGAGATTGGCACCGAGCTTGAGGCTCAGGCAGCCCGCACGATTGCCGAGCGCGGGGTGCAACTGGTAGGCACAGCCCACGGCAACGTGCTGGAAAACCTGATGATGAACCCTACCCTCTGCGACCTCATCGGCGGCATCCAGAGCGTTACCCTGAGCGACGAGGAGGCAAAGCGCCGGGGCACACAGAAGTCAGTGCTGGAACGCAAATCGCCGCCCACCTTTGATATTGTCGTTGAAATTCAGGACCGGGACAGGGTGGCAATCCACCGCGATGTCGGCGAGGCGGTTGACGCCATCCTCCGCGGCCAGCTTACGGCTACCGAGACCCGCCGCCTGGATGCTACCGGAGAGGTCAGGATAGAAACCACGGCGCCCTCTGCCCGGGAGACCGCCAGGGGCAAGCCGCCGGTAAAAGAGACGCCAAGGCTCTACCTCTTCGGCGTTAACCGGGGACGGCTGGAGCAGGTGGCAAAAGAGAGACAGCTAAAGCTGGAAATAACCGGCGACCTGCATAATGCCGCCCTCTTTGTCACCTCAAAAAGCTACTTCCGGCGGAAGCTCGCCAGGGTCAGGGAAGCAGAGGCTGCAAACCTGCCCATCTATGTCCTCAAGAGCAACACCCCACCCCAGCTCCGGCAACTGCTCGCCGCCGTCTCCCCGCCGGAGAGCACGGACAAAGCCGACCCGTTCCATCTCGCCCTGGCTGAGGCAAGGGAAGCCGTGGACAAGGTGAAGGAAGGGGAAGAAGCTGTGGAACTCAAGCCCCAGAGCGCCTACATCCGCCGCCTCCAGCACCTCATCGCCGAAAGAAACGACCTGTCCTCAGAAAGCCTGGGACAGGAGCCGAATAGACGGGTAAGGGTTTACAGGGAATTAGCATGACAGCAGTGTGGATTATAATAGCCCTTATCTATTTCTTTATGTCTATATTATCCTTCCTTTTAGCATCTAAATCGCGTAAGAGGCAGGTCCTAGAAGAAATTCACCTAGCCCAATTACCACCAGAACCTTACGAACCCAAGGGAAATGTTGGATTCTCTGTGACTGCTACCATTACAAATGAAGGGGTAAAATCTGAATCCCGAGCACAAGTTTTTGTAGATATCGTAAGGCATTTTAATAAGCAAATAGGTGCCTTTCAAGATTACATTAACAAAGCCACTTTGCCAAAACTGCAAGAGTATATAGACAGTACATCTAAAGTGAACACGACGGGCTTCGTTATTGCTGGAATAGTATCGTTGATTGGCACTATCACGGCAGTTTTGAGCTTGTTCTTAGTTGATTAATTATATCTTGGTGGTGTTTAAGAGGGGCGCCAGCCCCTCTTCAAGATCGGAAGAGCGTCGTGTAGGGAAAGAGTGTAGGATAGGGTGTA
>CAYUBP010000156.1:0-3723 GCA_964443115.1 uncultured Dehalococcoidales bacterium
CGCCCTGTGCCCAGAGCTTTTGAGCCAGGGTGAGCGCCTGATAGAGGACGGGCGCCGCTTTGCGCTGCTCCGGCGAGAGATAGGTGTTGCGGCTGCTCATTGCCAGTCCGTCCGGCTCACGTATCGTGGGCAGGGTAATTACATCTACGTTCATATTGAGGTCAATAGCCATCTTTCTGATGACGAGCACCTGCTGGGCGTCCTTCTGACCGAAATAGGCTCTATCCGGCTGGACGATATTAAATAGCTTGGCGACAACGGTGGTTACCCCCCTGAAGTGGGTAGGGCGGGAAGACCCCTCCAGCCGCCGGCTCAGGTCCCCCACCTCCACCCACGAGTCAAAGCGAGGGGGGTACATCTCTGCCGCCGCCGGCATGAAGACGACATCGGTGCCGGCTTCTTTCAGCATCGCCAGGTCTCCTGGTATATCGCGGGGATAGGTCTTAAAGTCTTCTCTGGGGCCGAACTGGGTGGGGTTGACGAAGATGCTGACGACGGCCGTGGGGTTTTCTGCCTTAGCCTGCCTGACCAGCGAGATATGCCCTTCATGCAGGTAGCCCATGGTGGGGACGAAGCCGACCGTTCCTGGCAGATTATGTCTTAGCTGTTTCATATCGGCTATTGTTTCTATGGTTTGCATCTACCTCACTCCCTTAAAGAGTGCTTAATCCCATTTCCTTAACCCCCTTCCTTTTTAGGGGGAAAGGGAAAATGTTATTGAAGAGGGGTGAAGCCCCTCATGTCATGCTGGAGGCACGAAGTGCCGAAGCATCCGGGGTGGGGGCTGTTCTTCCCCAGCCCTGCCGGATTCTTCGCCCCGATTTGTCGGGGCTCAAGAATGACAGGGCGTTAAGCACCGATGTCGCCGAGCGTGTTCACGTCCACAAAAAAGCTCTGCTTGTCAGTGGGGAAGGTGCCGGCTTTGACTTCATTAGAGTATTCGGTGACGGCGTTGCGGATAATATCGGTGAGTCTGGCATATTGCTTGGCGTGCTTGGGGACGAAGTCAACAAAGGAGCCGAGGACATCGTTGATGACCTGCACCTGACCGTCGCAGCCAATGCCCGCCCCGATGCCGATGGTAGGGATGCCTATTTTTTGTGTTATCAGTGCGGCGAGTTGAGACGGGACTGTCTCCAGGACTACAGCAAAAGCTCCTGCCTGCTCCAGCGCCCGGGCATCAGCCAGCATTTTTGTAGCTGCCTCTGGAGTTTTGCCCTGTATCTTGTGGCCGCCGAACTGGAGGATGGACTGGGGGGTGAGTCCGATGTGCCCCATGACCGGTATGCCGCAGTCCACGATTCGCCTTACTTTCTCGGCGACGGTGACTCCGCCCTCCAGCTTGACCGCCTGGGCGCCGGCTTCCTGGATGAAGCGGGCTGCGTTTCTCAGGGCGTCGTCAACGCTCGTGTGGTAGGTCATGAAGGGCATATCGCCAATAACCATCGCCTGCCTGGTGCCCCTGACCACGGCTTTAGTGTGGTGGAGCATAACGTCTATGGTCACCGGTATGGTTGATTCGTAGCCGAGGACGACCATGCCCAGGCTGTCCCCGACCAGGATGAGGGGTATCCCCGCCTCGTCAATTATCTTGGCGGTGGAGTAGTCATAGGCGGTGAGCATGGCGATTTTCTCGCCCTTCTGCTTCATTTCCCTTACATGGTTTACGGTAATACGCATCAGTCCCTCCTGAAACTGGAGATGATTGAGTAGCTTTAATAAACTGCCTCAGTCCCGAATGGCGGGATAAATTCTGGCTCTGTGGAAACTCCTGCCATTCTCAGGAGTTTCTTATAAGCTTATAGCCTCAATCTCTCTTCTGATATCTGTGATTTGATTGAGGGCATCAACATGAACGACTCTGGGAGCAATATGTTGGGCCTCCGGCTCATCAACATGGCAATAGGAAAGGATGATGACCGTGTCCCCCCTGGCAGCCAGCCGGGCTGCCGCACCGTTGATGCAGATTTCGCCGCTGCCCGGTTCACCGCGAATGGCGTAGGTCTCAAAGCGGGCGCCGTTATTGGCATTTACTACCTGCACCTTCTCGTAGGGCAGGATGTCAGCCTCCTCCATGAGCCTGCGGTCAATGGTGATGCTACCCTCGTAGTCAATGTTGAGGCTGGTGATGCGGGCACGGTGGATTTTGCTCTTGAGCATTATTCTCATCGGACTCCCCCTTGTTCAGTTTGGACTAAGTACTGATTTGAGTTCCTCGGCTTTCTGCTTATCTATTCTGCCCTTGGCGAGGGCAATGGGTATTGTCTGGAGACCGAGCTCACGGTAGGTGGAGAGTACAGCCGGCGCTCTCTCCTGTAGAGCGTTAAGGTGTTTCCTGATAGTGCCTGTATCTCCCCGGGCGATGGGTCCGGTAAGACACCCGGGGATGCCCACCGTACTGATATTATGCACCGTGCCACGGATGAGCGGCAGCAACGCCTGCGTGGCTTGCTGGGGCGGGATATTAAAGGTCTGCCAGAGGTCGGTGGCAAGATTGACCAGTGTCACAAGGTAGTTGCAGGCGATTACGGCGGCGGCGTGGTAGAGCACTCTGTCCCCTGCCTTGAGTTCCACCCAGTTGCCGTCAAGGCTTGCTGCCATCTCCTTGAGGGTACCGAGCAGCGGCTCATCAGACTCAAGGGCGAAGGTGGAGCCGGGCAGGTTCTCTATGGCTTGCTTGACACTGGCGAATGTCTGCAGGGGATGAAAGACGCCCACCCGGGCGCCCAGCCTCTTTGCCGGCTCCAGGACTCCGGCGGAGTCAGCACCGCTGCAGTGGACTATGTTCTGCCCAGCATGCCATTTTATGCTGGAGACTACCGAGGTGATAGCGTCGTCCGGTGTGGTGATGAAAATGAGTGCGGCACTATCAGCCACGCCCTGGTTGTCCCTGACCTCGGCGCCGGCCTGACAGGCAAGGCTCCGGGCTGAAGCCTGGCTGCGGCTGGAGACAGAGGCTACCGGATAGCCTTTCTGACTGAGCCTTACCGCTAGGGCGGTGCCTACTGTGCCGGCACCGATAAATCCCAGCTTGAGCATGCTACCCCTCAAAATACTAAAGCCTTCTCCAACACCACCAGAGAAGGCTTTTTAAGTCTCTGTCGTTTCTGCCGTCTCGGTCGCATCCGATCCAAGCGAGCAATATTTGTCTGGAATTCCTATCAGCTCACCGCCGTGCAGGTCGATGGCTCATTGTCTATTGTAACAAAGCAGGATACTTCTGTCAACAAAAAATATGACGACCTCTAAACGTTGAACAGGAAGGTGATGACATCGCCGTCAAGGACGGTATAGCTTTTGCCCTCCAGCCGGAGGAGCCCCCGCTTGCGGGCTTCGGCGGTGCCGCCGCATTTTGCCAGGTCGTCATAGCTGATGACCTCGGCGCGGATGAAGCCACGCGCCATGTCGGGATGGATTTTACCGGCGGCAGTGACGGTATCGGCGCCAGCGGGGATGGGCCAGGCCCTGACCTCGCCGGAGGCAATGGTAAAGAAGGTGGTTAGCCCGATTAGCTCGTAGGCTAGCCTGATGGTGCGCTCTCCTGCCGGCTGCTCAAGGTTGAACTCGGAGCGGTACTCGGCGGCGGTTGCTTCGTCAAGCTGGCACAGCTCCATCTCCAGCTTGCCGCAGAGGGCAATGACGCGGCACTGCGGCCGGGAATACTCTGAGTAGATCGGAAGAGCGTCGTGTGGGGAAAGAGTGTAGGATAGGGTGTAGATCTCG
>CAYUBP010000157.1:0-1908 GCA_964443115.1 uncultured Dehalococcoidales bacterium
TACGTCCTCTTTGAAGAGCTCATCAAATATACCAAGGAGACTAAACGGAACGGCAAGCCCCTGTGCGAGGACCCGATAACCCGCTCCCGGCTGGCGCAGCTCAAGATTGAGCTTGAAATCGGGCGGCTGCACATGTACCGCATAGCGATGGTCATGGACGAAGGGCGTGCCCCTAACTGGGAATCATCAATGTCCAAAGCCTACGGCACTGCCTTTGAGCAGCGCCTGGCTGCCACGGCAATAGAGATTGCCGGGCTTTACGGGCAGCTTTCCCCCCAGTCCAAGCTCACACCGATGCAGGGCATGGCTTATCATTCGTACCTGTCCTCAAAGGGCTACAGCCTCCAGGCAGGTGCCTCTGAGGTACTGAAGAACATTCTGGCAACCAGAAAACTGGAACTACCCAGCGCTTAAGGAGACTAGGAGGAACGCTGATGAATTTAACTCTCTCTGAAGAACAAAAGATGCTGACCGAGATGGCCCGCTCTTTCCTCACCGATAAGCTGCCGAAGAAGATGGTCAAGGAGATAGAGGAGAGTGAACAAGGCTACTCGCCTGAGCTATGGAAGGAGATGGCGGGTCTGGGCTGGATGGGCCTGGTATTCCCGGAAAAGTACGGCGGCGGCGATATGACCTTCCTTGACCTGGCGGTGCTGCTGGAGGAGATGGGGCGGGCTTGCCTGCCCGGTCCTTACTTCTCATCCGTAGTCCTCGGCGGTCTCACCATTCTTGATGTCGGCACCGAGGAGCAAAAAGAGAAATACCTGCCCGGGGTAACCAGCGGTGAGGCAATCTTCACCCTGGCACTGACCGAAGCCAGCGCCAGCTATGATGCGGCTGATATCACGACCAGGGCAATAGCTGCTGGAGACGGCTACGCGATTAGTGGCGCCAAGCTCTTCGTCCCGGACGCCAATGTCGCCGATTACATGCTGGTGGTTGCCAGGACTGACGAAAAGTCAAAGGGCGAGAACGGAATTTCCATCTTCATCGTGGATGCCAAGAGCCCGGGCATCAAGTGCACCGTGCTGAACACCATGGCTGGCGACAAGCTGTGCGAGGTGGTCTTTGACAACGTAAAGGTGCCCAAGGAAAACATACTGGGTAAGCTGAACCAGGGCTGGGCTGAGGTCAAGAAGGTCATAGAGCGGGCCGCCGTGGGCAAGTGCTGCGAGACGGTCGGCTGTATCCAGCAGGCGCTGGAGATGACCGTCGCCTACTCCAAGGAAAGGAAACAGTATGACCGGCCTATCGGCAGCTTCCAGGTCCTCCAGCACTACATGGCTGATATGGTAACCGATGTTGACAGCACCCGGCTTTCAACCTACCAGGCGGCATGGATGGTGAGCGAGGGTCTCCCCTGCACCCAAGAGGTAGCTTATGCCAAGGCGTTTGCCGGCATCGCCTCCCAGCGGGTTGTTGCCCTTGCCCATCAGATTCATGGAGCCATCGGCTGCACGATTGACCATGACCTGCAGTACTACACCCGGCGGGCTAAGGCGGCTGAGGTCACCTTTGGTGACGCTGGCTACTACCGGGATATAGTCGCCCAGGGCATGGGACTATAAATATATAGACTAAAATTCTTTGCATTAATCCCCCTCTCTTTGATTAAGAGAGGGGGATTTTATTTTTGGGAATAATTCATTTAGCAAACCCAGAGTATTGACAACTGTGATTGTGCATAGTATCGTGTTACTGTGTCAGAATTGGGGAGTGCTGGATTCCACCCATTGCTGGAAGTTGGGAAGCACCAGCTTTCCGTTATACAACTGCGGGAACTCTGTGTTGACAAGTTCCCCTTATCAAGAACTCGTGCTCCGATTATGCTAGGGTTAGAGCAAGTCATAAGCAAACTTCGTACCCTCAAGATAGAGGGGGAATTATGGGTGGATGGGAGCTTCCTAA
>CAYUBP010000157.1:1918-3719 GCA_964443115.1 uncultured Dehalococcoidales bacterium
CCCTACACTCTTTCCCTACCCGACGCTCTTCCGATCTATGGGAGCTTCCTAACTGAGAAGATAGACCCTAATGATTCAGATGCGGTACTTTTTGTTCGGTCGGTGTTTTATGACGGAGCAACTGCCGAACAGAAAGAGGTCGTGAACTGGATTAACGGGAATTTGAAGCCTTCGCATTATTGCGATAGCTACGTTAGCTTTGAGTACCCTGAATCCCACCCATTATATTCAACCAACGAGTACTGGAGAGCTTATTGGTTGAGACAGTGGGGTTTTTCGGCGGATGATGCTACAATGAAGGGGATAGCAGTCATATCTCTATAAGAGGCTAGAGATGAGCAGATTATTAGAACTTCAAGAGCGATTGCGAGATACCAGTGCTGCTATAGCCGAACTGGAAAGGGCGTCTGTTAAAGACCCCCATTCACCTACCTTGGGGGTGATGGCAGACTCACTGAAGAAACGTCAATCGGTATTGGACTCCGAATATGCGGCTGAAGCTAACAACTTAGGGATAGATATTTGCACGTATCGCCTTTTTGGCGAGCGTGACCGTCAGACTCTAAGAGCTTTGGTTCAGACATTGGGTGATTTCCAGCTTTTAGTATCTACGGTCTATGATGCCATAAAGACCAAGGTACCTAAACTGAGGGGGCGGCTGTCTGCTGAGACAGTTGCCGAGACTGAGTTTGGTTTTGGTTACACATTCCCTGGCTCAGTTGGCGTTGTGCTCACTATCCCCAACCAGCGACTTCTTGGCATTGAAAGTGAGCTTGACCAGTCTGTGTTGGAGATTTCCAATATGGCAAAGGCCAAAGACCCCTCTGAAGTCCTTACCTTTGCCAAGAGATTTGGGGGTGCCTCTATCCGAGCTTTGTATAAATGGGCATTCGACCACGATGAAATGGGCCTTGGAGCTAGCATTGAATGGAGGCGAAATCTGACTATTCGTAGCCATATGTTAACTCAGCAGCCAGAATTCAAAAGGCTTCACGAAACGATTGGGCAGACCAGTGATGAAAGCGTTTCTACGATGGAAATCACGGGAACACTTGTTGGTGCAGAACTTGCCCAGAAGAAAAAGACATTTCATATACGACTAGACAACGGCGAAGATGTGAGAGGTTCTCTTGAAGACGCCATAAGTGAAGCGCAAAAAGCTGAATTGCCCACGCGGTATAAGGCATTCATTATCAAACGGGAACAGATAAAATACTCGACTGAGGAAGTTATTACATCGTTTCATTTGACTAAACTTGATCCCTTAGAATAATAGACCCTATTCTGTTTTGGGCTTTGCCCTTGAACATGCTTACGGCTCTATGCCCAGCCTCTCTCTCAGGCTCTTGAGGTTAACCACATCTTCCCTGTTGTATTCAAGGAGTGTCGCCAGGGCATGCTCGTCATAGTCATCCACGTACTTCCACCAGAGCCTGACTGCCTGATAGCCGTTTACTCCGGTGAGGTGTCTCTCAATACCAAGCTGGCGCTCCACGGCTTTAAAGCCGCCGTAAAGGTTATTCCGCCAGCAGTGGTGCATCAGGTCGCAGTGCTTGAAGAGGCTGGCTAAGTCAAGCCCGAGACGGGAATAGATAAACGGCAGGTCAAAACCGCTGCCGTTATAGGTATAGACCGTGGTGGCTCGCTCCAGGGCTTGAAGTATGTTCTCCGCCGTGACGTCTTTTCCCACCAGCTGAATGAACCTGGTCTCGTCTTCACTGACGAGATGAATGCCGACCACGGTAATCTCACAGTAAGCCGGGGATAGCCCCGTCGTCTCAATGTCAAGGTAGGCATCCAG
>CAYUBP010000158.1:0-3694 GCA_964443115.1 uncultured Dehalococcoidales bacterium
ACCCTATCCTACACTCTTTCCCTACACGACGCTCTTCCGATCTCGGCATCGGCGCCGAGGGACTCAGGATTGGGAAAATCAATAACCCCGATTCCTCCCCAGTTCTTCACCGGTGAATCACCGGTCTTGGCGCCTCCAACAGTGAGGAACGGCGTGCCGAACGGCTTTAGCCAGACAATATGCCCTCCCAGTTGAGCCAGATATTTCCTTCTTAGCTCCCTGACTCCGCCTTCGTCGGCAACCGGAACCTTCACATCGCCAGTCACCGCCACTGCCTTAAGCCTCTTTGAGCCCATCACTGCCCCCAGACCGGAACGGGCCGCTGTCCTGCCCCTGCTGATAATCGCCGAGATGAGAGAGAGGTTCTCCCCCGACTGACCGATACAGGCTACTTCAGCATCCTCCCCCAGTTCGGACTTGAGCAGGCTCTCGGTCTGGTAGGTATCCTTCCCCCAAAGGTGTGAGGCATCCCGGAGCTCAGCCCTGCCATTATGAATAAAGAGATAGACCGGTCTGCCTGATATACCGGTAAAGAAAACCGCATCATAGCCGGCGAACTTCAGGTAAGCACCGAAATAACCACCCGAGTTGGCATCACCCCAGCCTCCGGTCAACGGCGATTTCCCCACTATAGTGAATCTTGTTCCCGAAAGCGCCGGCGTACCGGTAAAGGGGCCGGTAAGGATGCCGAGGATATTATCCGTGCCCATCGGGTCAATTCCAGCCCCCTGCCGGCTAAAGACGATTCTTGCACCGATGCCGTAGCCACCAATAAAATCCCTGCACAGCTTTTCATCAAGTGCCTCATCCGTCAGCTTGTTCCGGGAGAGGTCTACCATCAGCATCTTCCCCATGTAGCCCCGTGCCATATTCCATCCTTTCAGTAGACCACTGGAGGACTAGCCCGGCAGTCTCACATTGCCCTTGTCAAACTCGTCGAGGATGATTTCAACAGCCCACCGGGCAGTCTGCATGATAGTGCACCCGTGCGTTATCCCCAGGAACTCATGGCTCATCTCGTCACTGGTCAGGTCCCAGGCTTTCCCGAAGAATTTCCTCTGTACGTCCTTGCAGAGTATGGAGCGGTACTCCCGGTAATACCTGTCCAGGATGGTATCCCGAACGGTGGCGCAGGCGTTCCGCAGGAGACTAACGTCCTGTCCCTTCCTCGGAATACCCAGTGCTATGCCAATCGCCAGAACACTGCTGGCTACAGCGCCGCAGGTACCGTCGCCGGTCATACTCACGCCTGCGGTCAGAACGCATATCCCGGAGAAGAGCCTGTCCTCCATCTCCTCTGTGATAAGTTCCAGGCCCCCCCATCTCAGGGCATCAACTATTGCCAGGAATGTGCACTGCCCGCAGCCCTTGTATTTTGCTTCATACTGGGTCGCCAGCTCCTCAGCTTTGTTGATAATCTCCTCCCCGGGCCTCTTAAGTTGAACCATAGTTTTCCCCTTAGTCTTCATTTTCACTTCCCCGTGGTTGCGAGCCTGGCTTGTCTTATTAAGCTATTAACAGTCTTTCATGTCAAGTAGGGGTATACTTTCCATAACGTCCGGTAATCATAAACTACCAAATTTATCAAGGATGTCATAGAAAACATTATGTTGTAATCTGCCTCCTATCATGCTAAATTGCCGCTAGGTTCACCTCACGGACGCCATATATTGCTCACTGCTAAAAGCACTCAGGAGGAAAACATGTCGCTGGAAGGTAAAATCGCCATCATAACCGGAGGGGGCCGCGGCATCGGGCGGGCGTTCGCCCTGAGGTTTGCCGAAGAGGGTGCCAGACTGCTGTTACCCGATATCAGCCTGGAAAGGGCTGAGGGTGTCGCCAGTGAGATAAAGGCTAAAGGCGGCGAGGCACTGGCCATGGAGACGGATATATCTGATGAAGATGCCACCAGAAGAATGGCGGACGCGGCTATGAATCAGTACGGCAGGGTGGATATCCTGGTCAATAACGCAGCTATATGGTACGGACTAGATATAACACCGTGGGGTGCCTGGACAGTGAGAGATTGGGACCGGATATTCGAGGTAAACGTAAAGGGGACATGGCTGTGCTGCAGGACAATTGCCCCTCTCATGGTCAAGCAGTCCCGGGGCAAGATTATCAACATCGCTTCAAATGTTGCCCGGGTTCCCGCCGCTCAGTTCTTTCTCCCCTACTCCTGCAGCAAGGGCGCCGTCTACACGCTGACCCATGCCCTGGCGAGAGCCCTGGGTCCCTCGGGCATTAATGTTAACGCCATCGCCCCAGGATACACGGCTACCGAAGCCAGCCTGGGGCAGAGGGACAGTAAAAAGACATTTGAGGGTGCCACTTCAGAGCAGACCTTCCACCGGCGTGAGCAGGTAGCTGACCTGCTGGGGACAGCCGTATTTCTCGCCTCTGAAGCCTCGGATTTCATAACCGGGCAGGTCATCTACGTGGACGGCGGCACTGTCATGCTCTAGACACCTCCTTCTGCCACCACGGCTCTGCTTATTCCCGGTTAGCGGGATACGTCATTGCGAGGAGCGTAGCGACGAAGCAATCTATTTATGCTGGGATTGCTTCGCTGCGCTCGCAATGACAATCTTATCGCAATGACAACCGTGATTGAGCAAAGGGTGTCTCGCAGAACTGTGGACGAACCGGGGGCTCGCTGCTATACTGGTCTGTAGAGGATTCCCGCTACACCACCGGGGCGGAGGAACAAAGTGCCAGAGGGGAAGCCGCTTGGAATCTGGGATGCCAGTCCGGGCTATAACTTTATCGCTGAGATTGACCTGCCCGAGATGCACTCATGGTTCTTGGATAGGGCCCACTCCGTTCCGCCGCTGACTCCGCTGTGCGGATGGCACTGGGTCAGGTACTGTAGCCACGGGCTTAAGGTCGCCTGCGCTGAGCTAAGCACGCCCGCCTGTAAAGGCTGGGAACTACGTATGTTGAACGGCGGTATCTATTGCGCCCTCCACGTAGTGAGAGACAGGGAAGAGATTTCACAACGCGAGATAGAATTCCGCCAGGCGCTGCATCCGTGGTGCGAGGACTTTGACGGTCTGTGGGCTGCCTATAAACGAGAGATGCTCCGTATCTATGGCAAGCTCAAGGAGCTTGATATTAATGGCGCCACCAACCTCCAGCTATACCACCACAATTACGACCTGATGCAGGCTTATATGAGGATGTGGGAAATCCATTTCCTGGGGATGTATGCCTCATATAACGCATGGTCACTGCTTGAGCAGGCAACGAGGGAACGCTTTGGCTTGGGGGACGAAGACGCCGGGTTTCAGGACATGGTGCGGGGCTTTGATAACAAGGTATACCAGATGGACAAGAGGATGTGGGAGTTTGGACAGCTCGCCATCCAGATGAATCTGGAAGGTATATTCAAACAAAACGAGCCCCAATTTATTACCAGCAAGCTCCGGCAGTCAGAAAGGGGTAAGCAGTGGCTTAAGGAGCTCACGGACTACCTGGAGACTGATGAAATCGGGGGCTGGCGCATGAGGCGTTCCAGCGATTTCACCGAGCCGTACTGGCTGGAAGACCTGGCTACTCCTATCGGGCTGGTGAAGGACAACATCATGAGGGGCGCTGGTTATGACCTGGAGACAATCAGAGCCGGCATGGTCAGAAAGCGGGAGGCTGCTGTGAACGCCTTCCTCCGCCGCGTACCGCCGGAGGAGAGAGGTCT
>CAYUBP010000159.1:0-3689 GCA_964443115.1 uncultured Dehalococcoidales bacterium
AACAGGGTGTCAAAGAGGGGCTTCGCCCCTCTTAAGAAAAAACATTTCCCCTTCCCCTTGTTAAGGGGAAGGGGATTAAGGGGATAGGGTCAACCATGAAGCTAATCGTCGGTCTGGGAAATCCCGGACGCAGCTATGCGGGTAACCGCCACAACATCGGCTTTGTGTGCCTGAGCTACTTTGCCAGGGCGCACGGTATACAGCTTGACCGGAAGCAGGGGCAGGCACGCACCGGTGTGGGCGAGATAGCCGGCAGCCGTGTGGTGCTGGCAAAGCCCCAGACCTACATGAACTCCAGCGGCGAATCTGTGAGCCGCCTGGTAAAGAAGTTCAAGGTCAACACCGGCGACCTGCTGGTAATCCACGATGACCTTGACCTCCCCCTGGGGAAAATCCGCATCCGCAATGGCGGCGGCTCCGGCGGGCACAAAGGAATTACCTCCATTATATCCCGCCTGGAGACCACGGACTTTATGCGTTTACGGGTAGGCATCGGGCGCCCCGTGGTCGGTGCGGCTGAAATCAGCGAGGAGGATATTGTTGATTATGTGCTCGGTGACTTCACCCCGGATGAGAAACAGGTCATGACTGGAGTCATACCCCGGGTGAGTGAAGCCGTCCACTGCATTCTTACCGAAGGACTGGCTGCCGCCATGGCTAAATACAACTAGCCACAGACGACCGGCTCTGTGGCAGGCTTCCACACACTATGATAAAATCTTGTACTAACGGAATCGGGGAATAAGACCTTGACTTACCTTATTCGGGAGATGCGCAGCGAGGATATTAGCCAGGTGGCAGAAATTGACCGCGAAGTCTTCCCCACGCTGTGGCCCCCCGTGAACTACCAGCGCGAGCTGCGGAATATCCTGGCTCGCTATCTCGTTGCCTGCGATGATAATAGATACGCTGAGGCGGCAGCGCACACACCCGGGGCAGGTCTTTCGGCAATGATAGCAGGAATACGGCGGTGGTTCCAGCCCAGCCACGCCCCGGCTAAGCAGACTGCTGCCCCCGGGCAGTACATAGTCGGTTTTACCGGCACCTGGATTGTGGCGGGTGAAGCCCACCTCATCAACATTGCCGTCCGCGAGCCATACCGCCGCCGGGGAATAGGCGAGCTACTCCTGATATCCACCATAGACATGGCTGCCCGGCTGGATGCCCATATCCTGATGCTGGAGGTACGGGTGTCAAACGCCGCTGCCCAGGCCCTATACTGTAAGTATGGCTTCAGCCAGGTGGGCTTGCGCCGGGGCTACTACACAGATAACAAAGAGGATGCAATACTGATGTCAACGGAGGATATCAGCTCCGCCTCATTCAAGCAACGCCTGGAGCAGCTAAGACAGGCCCACTCCCGAAAGCCGGGGATAGCCGTGTGCCAGACCGGCGATTATTGACAGCAGCGGGTCAGGGATGATAATATCGCTTCCGTCCTGGAGCAGGAGGTGACCTATTTTGACTACGGAGCAGCAAGCTGAGGGTAAACTCAGAATCCGCCCCATGGAACACGAGGACATCACTGACGTTCTGGCAATTGACCGCAAGATAACCGGGATGCAACGGGCTGTTACCTATACCGACCTGATTACCGGGGACCTGGGGGAACTGCTTGACATCAGTGTTGTCGCCGAGGTCAGCGGTCAGGTCGTTGGCTTCATCCTGGCACGGCTCATGGTTGTCGGAGAGCCACCTCAAGAAACCGGCTTAATCCAGATTCTGGGCGTTGACCCTGACTACTGGGGACAGGGCATCGCCACCAAGATGATGAGCTTCTTGCTCAAACGCTGCCAGGCAAAGGGCATCAAGACGCTACAGACCATGGTCAATGAGCGTGACAGCCAGCTACAGGGTTTCTTTGAGCACCTGGGCTTTGGTCCCGGTAAGCAGGTTGATTACTCCAGGAGCGTTGAGCCTTAAGCCGGAATCATAAGCCTTCGGGCTTTTCCGAGGCAAGCCTGCCGCCGCTCGCCCAGTTATACCTGGGGTTATCCTTGATGATAATATGAACCTCGCTCGCCGGAATGCCTATACCGGTCATCACCGAGGTTATCCCTTCCACAAGCTTTCTTTTCTGGTCAACAGTGCGCCCTTCCCACATCTCAACGATAACTACCGGCATTATTGCCCCCCCGATTAACCGCGCTTGAACTTGGCTTTGAAGGCTTCCAGCTCCTGCTGCCTCTGGAACTCCTCCTGGCTAATGGGCTCCCAGGACTTGAGTCCGCCATTCTCCAGGCTGACAGTGAACAGCTCACGGCATTTCCAGCACCGGTAGGGACCGTTGTAGCTGGACTCTATCAACGACATACTACCCTCCACGCCACACTTGGGGCACTTTATCTTGAATAGCATGGCCGCCTCCTTCCGCTGCACCCATCATAGTCGTGACCCGCGATAATGTCAATCATACTCTTACTATTGCTTTGTTTGCTCCCGGTTGGCGGAATACGTCATTGCGAGGAGCGCAGCGACGAAGCAATCTATTTACGTTGAGATTGCTTCGCTCCGCTCGCAATGACAACCATAATTGAATACAGGCTTACTATTGACATTTTTGAGCAAAAAGTTATAATACGGCTACTGGAGCGGCCCGAGTAATGATGCGAGGTGATGGCAATGAACCCTATAGAAAAAGAGGCGGTGGACATCCGGCGCATGGCGCGCAGCGATATTGACGCCGTCCTGGCTATTGACCGGAAAACCAGCGGCGGGCGGGGTCTTATCACCTACCGGGATATGGTAGCTATTGACCCGGGCGGAGCCTTTGACCTGAGCTTTGTCGCCGAGACCGACCGGCAGGTGGTCGGCTTCATCCTAGCACGTCTATCATACGTCGGGGTACCGTTTACTGAGATTGCCCTCATCCACGCCCTGGCAGTTGACCCCGCCTATCAGAAACGGGGCATCGCCAGCAAGCTGGTCAATGCCCTGCTGGAACGCTGTCATACTGAAGGGGTCTCTACAGTGCGTGCCGTGGTGGCGGAACGCAATACAGAGCTACGGCACTTCTTTGAGCGGCTCGGCTTCTACCGCAGCGCGCTTATCAACTACACGCGCAACTTTGAAAGCTAGGCTTTCCTTACCAGCAGACAGATATTGCGGGAGAACAGCTTTACCGGGAAGCGGTAGGAGCTTTCGGGAAAGGACTTCACCACCTCCAGGCCGGACTGCTTCACCAGACCCTCCAGCTCACCATAAGAGAAGAGATAGTAGTAGCGGTACAGGGTCTTACCCCTCTGGCGCCACGGTACGGCTACCTCATTGCGGCGGAACCAGAACCGGGGCTGCCACCTGTTCCAGACCGTGATAAAGGCTTCACCCCCCGGCTTCAGCACCCGTCTCAGCTCTTCCAGTGCCGCCTGTCTCTCCTGCTCTGTCCTCAGGTGGTGGTAGGCAGCCACCGATATTGCCCAGTCAAAGCCAGCATCGGGATAGGGCAGGCAGGTGATATCCGCCAGCTCAAGGCTCACGCTGAACTTGAACTTCTCCGCGTACTTCCGGGCAAGCTCCAGCATCTTTGGCGAAAAATCCACGCCGTGAAGCTCAAAAGACTTGACAAAGGGCAGGAAGTCCGGCCCGTGGGCGCAGCCGATATTGAGCAGCCTGCCTTTCTGCCACCGCTCCGCCATCATCTCTAATTCTCTGCGGAATATTGACCAGTGCCGGAAGCCGTACCAGCCCGG
>CAYUBP010000160.1:0-3688 GCA_964443115.1 uncultured Dehalococcoidales bacterium
TACCCCATACCTTGCCCATGACCTCCGGGAGTTTGTGGAGACCCTGCGTAAGATAAGCGTGGGTTCTCTATACTTCCATATTTTTGAATCTAGGTTAAGGCTGGGGAAGGGACTGAATGACTTTTCTACCTGGCTGCAGGATAGCCTGGGGGAAAGCGAGCTGGGGCAGGAGATTGCTCGCCTTGACCCCTATACTTATACTCTGGAGGGACTACGATCAGCACTGATACGACTGATAGAAAAGCGCATCAAGTAAATGTCGCTGACTACGAGCAGTTTGTCGGCAGGAGCGCCATTGATGAGCTGCGGCTGCTGGCTGATAAGCTGTCAGGCAGGGTAATCCAGAACGTAAACTCTACATTTAGCGGCGGTGGCGTAGCCGAGATACTCAGCCGCCTGATACCCCTGCTGCAGCAACTCGGGGTTGATGCCCGCTGGAATATCATCAAGGGTACGGAGCCGTTTTTCCAGGTGACCAAGAAGTTCCACAATGCTCTTCATGGCAGGCAGGACACTATTACCCCGGACGACTACTCGCTATTCCTGGATGTGAGCCAGAGAAATGCCGGCGAGATGGAGCTTGTCGGTGACTTCATGTTTATTCATGATCCTCAGCCCGTGGTTCTGGTCACCAGGAAAAACGAGATTGGCAGGAGATGGATATGGAGGTGCCATATTGATGTGTCCCGTCCCAATCCGGAGGTCTGGGGTTTTCTGGAGCCATTTGTGGCTCAATATGATGCCTCTGTCTTTTCTGCTCCTGCCTTCTCCCGGGAGCTGCCCATCCGGCAGTTCCTTATCTCCCCGTCCATAGACCCGCTGAGCGATAAGAATAGGGAGCTGGATGCCGGGACAGTTGACTCCGTCATGGCAAAGTATGGCATACCCCGGGACAAGCCGATTATCACCCAGGTATCACGCTTTGACTACCTGAAAGACCCCGTGGGAGTAATCCAGGCTTTTGAGCTGGTGAGGAGGAGCATGGATTGCCGGCTGGTCTTCGCCGGCGGTACCGCCAGCGACGACCCGGAGTCGGATAAAGTGCTGGCTGAGGTCAGGGAGAGGGCTGCGGGCAACCCTGACATATTTATCCTGCTTATCCCGCCGGGGAGCGATATTGAGATAAATGCGCTGCAGCGGGCGTCCACCGTTATTGTTCAGAAGTCTCACCGGGAGGGCTTCGGTCTTACGGTGACCGAGGCCCTATGGAAGGCGAAGCCGGTGGTAGCCTCTGCCGTCGGGGGGATACCACTTCAGGTGCAGAACCGGTTCACCGGGCTCCTGTCCTACGGTATAGAGGGGACAGCTTATGCCATAAGGCAACTGTTGACCAATCCCCCGTATGCTAACTGGCTGGGAGAGAACGGCAGGGAGCATGTCAGGTATAATTTCCTGATAACCCGCCACCTTCGGGATTATCTGCTGCTGTTCCTGTCCCTGGAGCATCCCGAGGATATTATCCGGCTCTAGGCTTACATTGTGAGCAGCGTCAGCCCGGTAAGGAACGCCAGGTAGAGGGCCATCAGGGTAGCCCCCTCCCACCGCGCCAGGCGGTTCTTGGTCCTTACCAGCAAGAAGAAGACTATCAGAATCACCAGAATCGCCGGGAAGGTGTATATCTGGGTGGTACGGCTAATGGTCAGCGGGGAGATGGCAGATGCTGTACCGGCGATGATGGTCAGGTTCAGTGCGTTGGCGCCAATCAAGTTGCCCACAGAAAGGTCAAACACCCTCTTGCGCACAGCGTTGATAGCCGTTGCCAGCTCCGGCAGCGATGTTCCGATAGACATCATTGTCAAGCCGATAAATAGCGGGGGCACCCCGGCTGCTTCAGCAATGGCACTCCCCGATGTCACCAGCAGATTGCTGCCGCCAACAACCATAGCCACTCCAAGCACGAAAAAGAAAGCGATACTTCGCCTGGATGTGAATTTGGTGTCAACTGTCTCGCCAATGACCTCCCCCTCTTCGGCGTAGCGGCTCCGACCGCGGCGGTAATCAAGAAAGAGATATATAATTCCTATAGCCAGCAGGATAAAACCACGCCACTGGGGAAGTCTCAGGTCAACCGTCATGATGAAGAGAAGGGCCGCCATGCCAAGTACGGCCTGAGAGCGCCAGCGGAACTCGCCCGACGACAGCACGAACGGTCTCACAATTGCCGCTAACGCCAGGATGAGACCGATATTGGCTCCCACTGACCCCAGTGCGTTGCCGACTGCCAGCCCGGGTGTCCTGTTTATGCCGGAAGCGATAGATACAGTCAGTTCTGGGGTGGTGGTGGCAATGCTGACCAGGGTGCCGCCGATAACCATCTGTGGCAGTCTTGCCAGCTTGCCGATGGCAACACTGGCATCAACGAAGAAATCACTTCCCTTAAATACCAGTGCTACGCCGGCTATGAATAGCAGAATATCTATAACCATTCTGGCTCCGAAGCTCTACCATTATACCGTTTGCTTTGGTAAAAAAACAGGCTACTCCTTCAAAAAGGAGTAGCCTGCACGTTTGTATATCTTCTGGTGCTAGGTTAGTATATCAAGCACCTTTATAACTAATGTGACGGCAAATACCATGGTCAGCGGGACAGTGCACACGTTGAGAGACCTTGCCAGGAGCCTTGAGCTCCGCCCATCAGACGCCGTCGCAAACTCTCTGGTGCAGAGGAGGGCTATAAGTGTGCTTATCGCTAGCGCTCCCAGGATTACCCCGAAGTCTACCATGGCGGTGACGGTGGTTATGGTACTGGTGGTCACTGTTGAAATCATTTTCCCCACCAAAAATTGTCAGTTGTCCACATTATATACTATAAGTTGCCTCTTGTCAAGAGGGCCGGGCGAAAATTTCTCTAGTCCGCTTCTTTTCTCAGAAAAAGGTCAACGCTCTTCACATGTTCCACGCCCTTTAGCGAGGAGACCATGCTGGCAACAGTACTGGTGATAAATTCTTTGGGGAAGGTGCTCAGGGTGATAGGGGTGTTATTGACATAAAGTATTGTCCTTTGCCTCTGAGGTAATATAAAGCCCTTTTCCAGGAGGTTAGCCAGACCCTTGATGTCATCGGTTGAGAACTGCCGCACCTTGGTATCCAGGGGTTCATCGGTGACGATGGCGATAAGCTTCCTCACCGCCGCCAGGGGTGGGCCCGCCTCTTTACGGTGCACCTCTATCTTGGGAGCATCGCTTTCTTTGAAACCCTCGCAAAGTATGATGTCACAGTCCTCGCCGATATACCTTGCTATCTGGTCAACAGTAGGGGGTTGGGCTACAGGCCTTACTATTACTATTCTGTCCTGGGCGCTAACTGCGGTAGCCTCGCTGCCCGCCTGGATATGGCGCCAGCTGTCCTTTTCGGCGCTGTCTATTGCCAGCTCCCGGGGTGTATGCTTGATGGTCGCTACCCGGTAACCTCTGGACTTTAGCTCCGGGATTAGCTTCTGGATAAGAGTTGTTTTTCCCGTCTCTGATTTACCAACGAATGCGACTATTGGTGGCATTCTTTATCTCCTTACCAGTTTACTGTTTTGCTCTAATATTATCACAAGAGGGCAGCCGGGGCTAGCTTAACGCCGGGAGAGACTTGTGGTATTATATTAGTGGATATGCGGGAGTAACTCAGTTGGCAGAGTCCCTGCCTTCCAAGCAGGTTGTCGCGGGTTCGAGTCCCGTCTCCCGCTCCAGTTCCAGCT
>CAYUBP010000161.1:0-3646 GCA_964443115.1 uncultured Dehalococcoidales bacterium
GGAATACGGGCTTGATTAAAGGCGTCCCCAATATCCGGTGGGTGGATGTTCCCCGCATGGGTGGGGGTGAGGAACGGGTGAACCAGTTCCTTGACCAGTTGATTGCGGCGCTGACCAACCCGCTGACCGATGCCGAGAAGGAGAGCGGTCTGTACCAGCCGCCGCCACCGGCGAGGGTCATCTTTGAGGGGACCCTTGATGATGCCCAGGAGTTCTTTCAGCAGACGACTCCCATAGCCAACTGCCGAAATTGCCCCATCGCCAAGTACACAGATGGGCTGCCGGTAATCATCCCTACCGAGGAGAAGGTGACGGAGATGCTTACCGGCACCAGCCACTCAGCGGAGGAAGAGGTATACCGCTATACCTTGGATGCAACGACAGGGCAGTATACCAAGCGTACCACCCCGGTGATCTATGCCGGGGCTTACAAGACTACGGTTGAGAAAGTAGCCGTTGTTGCCGTTATGGCTGGTTGTAAGCCGGAGTACATGCCGGTAGTGCTTGCTATTGCCACCGCCGGTGGCGGTTCTGGCAATTGCCCCGGTACCAGCAGCGCCTACGGCTGGCTTTATTGTGTCAGCGGCCCTATTGCCAAGGAAATCGGCATGAATGCCGGGCAGAATGCCCTTGACGTCGGTAATCCGGCTAACAAGTCTATTGGCAGAAGCGCATCTCTGATGACGATCAACTTCGGTGGCTGCATAACAGGTGTAAGCCGCACCGACGCCGGAAATCCGATTAACGGCGTTGCCTTTGCCGAAGATGAAGACGGGCTGCCAGCAGGCTGGGAGGCCCTCCGCGAAGAGGCAGGCTATACTAAGAGCCAGAGTTCGCTGGCGAGCATAGGATTCATTACCTGGTCAATGGTGCAGCAGTACGCCCCTTCGTCCTTCCGCGGTCTTATTGGAGAGGGCTACGGCGGCATGGCGCGACGGATGGGGGTGGAGGGGACTCCCGGTCCTCATAACTTCCTGGAATACGTGGCGCCGCTAATTACTCCCACTGCCATCGGTGGCATTACCTTCCTTATGCATCCCAACATGGCGAAGAGCCTGTATGACTACGGTTTCAAGACCAAGTCAGCGGTGTACCAGTGGCTCTTTGATACATACTACATTACCGTCGGTGAGTTTGAGAAATACGGCTGGTATGACTTTATGACCGCTGCCGGAGAAGCGATAGAGCCGGTATCGGGGATGAAATGGAAAGACTTGCCAGATAGCACAAAGGTTCACGCTTTTGGCACAATAAGTCCCTCAGTTATGGGACCTGCTTCCCCGCCTGCACCGATTAATAACTGTATCATAGTTGGGAATGGCTTTGCTGATGAGTTGTGTTACGAATGGGGTGGCCTGGGGCGGCCGGTACAGTACCCGATAGATGTGTGGAAGTAGCAACCTGGCTCTATCATTCAGCGGGAGCAAAGCGAAGATGGGAGGATTGTCTATCAATCCTCCCATCTTGTCGCAGCCCTGACTGGTGGTGGAACGGCAGCGCCTAACCGAGGTCTGGCGGAGTATCATCCTCGGAGAAGGAGTTGAGCGTAATCTGGTTGGGGACTTCTATGGTTATTATCGTCCCCTTGCCGGGTGTTGATTTCACCTCAAAAATGGCGCACAGGAGCTGCGCCCTCTCCTGCATGCCGGCGAGTCCCAGTTTCCCACTGCGGGTGAAATCGTCTAGGCGAGCCGGCAGTTCAAATCCCTGACCGTTGTCACTTATCGTAACCCTGGTGTTATCATCAAAAAATTCCACCGCCACCCGGGCTTCCGAGGCCCGGGCGTGCTTTCTGATGTTGTTAAGAGCCTCCTGGACTATCCGGAACAGCATGAGTTCAGCTTCGGGTGAGAAGCGTCTTTCGTTGCCCTCCACCCTCAGGTCTACATTTATACCATCAGCCTCTGTAAGACCTCTCACCAGTGACCGTAGTGCCGGGACCAGGCCTAAATCATCCAGTACTGACAGACGCAGAGCCTGACTGAAGCGGTGCACACGCTGTACTGCATGGTTAAGCTGAGTCTGCAGGTCTTTGAGGACAAGTTCCTCGCCCGGGGCAAGACCGTGCTTTTTGCGGATGAAGTTGTCCAGCTGGCGTGAGAGGGAGCCGAGTACCTGAGCCGTATCATCGTGCAGCTCGCGGGCGATGCGTTTTCGTTCCATCTCCTGGGCACGGGTAATCTCTCGCAGGTAGTAGCGCAGGTTATCCTCGGCATCCTTCCGCTCGGTGATGTCTTCCAGAGTCTCTATGGCGCCGATAATATCCCCGCGGTCATCGCGGATGGGGCTTGCTGTGAAATGGAGCCATTTCTTGTCTACCCTGAACTCGGGGAAAACATCCTCGGCTTCGTAGGCGCCCTCAATCAGATTGGACTTCTTACACTTGCCCCGGTAATACTCCTCAACTTCACTGGCGGAGGCCCCATCCACAATCAGGTCAGCCATGACCGGTCTTTTCTCGGTGTAAAATGCCTTCCACTGGTTATCGGTGCCGATTACCTCCCTGCGCTTCATGCCGGAAAGGGCTTCAATAGCTGTGTTCCAGTGGGTGACCTTGTGCTGCTTGTTGATAACGAATGAGGCGATAGGGGAGCCGTCAATAATCTTAGCCAGCATTTCTGAGCTTAATAGACTGTATGCCATAGGGTCCTTGTTCTCCCCGGGGTCAGGGCAGTTCTTCCAGGGTGAACCAGCCTTTCCTCAAGCCGTACAGCACTGCCTCGGTGCGGGAGCCGACACCCAGCTTATTGAAGATGGTTCTCAGGTTTCCTTCAACAGTGCGCCGGCTGAGGTGGAGCTCGTCGGCAATGTCCTTGTTGCTCATTCCCCTGGCTGCCAGCTTGAGCACGTCCAGCTCGCGGTCGCTGAGGTGCTCGGAGGGTCTTACCCCCCGCGGCATCTTGCCCGGAAACCTGAACCGGTTTATCACCTTGCGGGCGATTACCGGGTCAAGCACGGGCTCACCCCTATGGACAGCCCTTATTGCCCGCGTCAGCTCATCGCCGCTGGCAGTCTTTAGCAGATAGCCGGCGGCGCCTGCCTCCAGGAGGCTGAAAACGTATTCGTCATCATCATAAGCGCTCAGGATTAACACCGCTGTGGCAGGGCGCATCAGTTTAATCTGCCTGGTGGCTTCAATGCCGTTCAGCACGGGCATGGCAATGTCCATGATGACCACGTCCGGTTGCAGGTCAGTAGTCATCTGCACCGCCTTCTCACCGTCACTGGCTTCGCCAACTACATTCAGGTCTTCCTCTTCATCCAGCAGGCGGTGGATACCCTCTCTGGTTATGATATGGTCTTCCGCCAGAAGAATTGCAATGGTACCCATAAATTCACCTCATGGTCATTATACCGAAACACGGCTTTTGCTTCAAGCATAAAGACGAAATAATGCTGCCGCTGATGGTGAAAACTGCTGGCACAGGATATGGCAACATACTTACTTCAGAGCGTTAAAATACCCGCCGGTACAGGTGAGGCTTGGCCGGAAAAACAGGTATGATAACGGGTGGCGTGTAGCCTGTAAGATGCTATCATAGAGCGGGGAAGTTTGTGGAGACTCTGCTCTCTTGCAGAGTCTCCACAATATATATTAATCAATAAGAGGGAGGGTTTCTGCATCTAGATGACAAGCAGTGACGTG
>CAYUBP010000162.1:0-3642 GCA_964443115.1 uncultured Dehalococcoidales bacterium
AGATGGAATCTCGTGACTGGAGTTCAGACGTGTGCTCTTCCGATCTTGGAGACCCACCGTATCGAGCACCAGATTCGGTGGAGCCTGGAAGATGTTCAGAAGGCGGGCTATGAGCACTTCATGCTCAAGGAGATCCATGAGCAGCCAAAGGTGATACGAGATACCCTCCGGGAATATACATTACTGGCTGAGGAAGTCACCGGTAATGGGCTAACTCTTGATTACAACCTGGAAGACCTGATGATACTGGCTTGCGGTACCTCATATCATGCCAGCCTTGTGGGCAAATATGTTATTGAGGAGCTACTTGGAATCCCGGTAAGAGTGGAGCTTGCCTCCGAATTCAACCATTGCCGTCGTACCATACCTGCGACGGCGACAATCGTCCTGACCCAGTCAGGAGAAACTGCAGACGTGCTAACCGCCATGAAACGGCTGGTAGAGACGACGACCGATATCCTGGTCATCACCAACGTGCCGGGAAGCACCGCCAGCCGTGTTGGTCACCATACTGCCTATACCAAGGCTGGTCCCGAAATAAGCGTGGCAGCCACCAAGACATTTATCGCCCAGCTTATGGCAATGTACGGACTCGCGCTATCATACCCCGGGGTCAACCATACCATACGCGAGCGCCTAGTTAGCGAAATCCGCCAGCTGCCCAATAAAGTGCAGCAGGTGCTTGATAGCGAACTCCAGATTGCCAGTTGTGCCCGATACCTATCACGGTACGAAGATGCGCTTTTTATTGGCAGAGGAATAAATTACCCCATCGCTCTCGAAGGGGCACTTAAACTTAAGGAAATCTCATATATTCATGCCGAAGGCTATGCCGCCGGAGAGCTGAAGCACGGGCCCTTCGCCCTGCTGAATAAAGATACGCCGGTCATCGCCGTCGCAGCCCGCGATAATACCTTTGGCGCCATGCTAACCAATATCAAAGAAATAAAAGCCAGACGCTCACCGGTCATAGCGATAGCCGACGATGAAGATGATATTACCGGGGAACTGGCTGATATAGTAGTCAGGGTTCCCCAATGTAGTAACATCTTCACACCGGTAGTCAATGCAGTGGCTTTGCAGCTGCTCGCCTATTATACTGCCAGATACCGGGGCTGCCCCATTGACTTTCCGCGAAACCTGGCTAAGAGCGTAACCGTTGAATAAGCAGCAGTGATTTAATACGTTGGTGGCTCAGTTGAATACCCGAGAGGCGGAAGCAGATAGGCGTGCCCGGATATTTGATATGAGGCAGGCTGGTTTAGCCTATGCCGAAATTGGTCGCCGGCTGGGCATCAGCCGGGAGCGGGTAAGGCAAATCCATAGCTATAACAATGGCAACAGGCGTACCCGTGCTTCAAAGGTAAGCCCGTGGCTAACTACTGGCGACGTCGCCCGCCTGGTCAACATCCATACCAACACAGTGAGGCGCTGGACTAATAACGGCATACTTAAAGCATACCGCCTTGGTCCCCGTGGCGACAGGAGATTCAGGCGGGCGGATATTAACCGCCTGTTCAGGGAGGGAATTGCGGAATAGCATGCTGGCGTCCCTGGAGGGATTCGAACCCACGACCCGCTGCTTAGAAGGCAGCCGCTCTATCCACCTGAGCTACAGGGACGCACTTTAACCAATTTAGCATAGAGAAGAAGGGGAGGTCAAATACACAATGACCCGCGGCTAACTGTTTGAAGTCCTCCATAATCCGTAGACAGCCAGGCTGCAAAGCCCAACGCCGGCAATAGCGGCACCAACCCAGCCGAGCAGGCTCAGGCAGGTAACAATGGCGCCGGCAATAACCACCCCGATAAATATTGATAGCAACGCATGCCGTATTCCAAGTCCAAAGAGAACGGCGATAAGCGAGCCCGTCCAGGCACCAGTAACCGGCAGAGGTACCGCCACAAATAGAGCCAGCCCCACCCGCTCATACCTCTCCACTATCCCTCCTCTACGCCTTGTACGCTCAAACAGCCACTGCTGCATCCTGTTAAAGGACTCTATTCTGCTTAGCAGCCTTGAAACGGTATTAAAGAATAGCAGGATGAACGGCACCGGCAGCATGTTGCCGATAAGGGCAAGGAGAAGAGCATAGTACCAGGGGAAGTGGAACAGGTTTATCGCCACGGGTATTGCCCCGCGAAGCTCAAATATAGGCAGGGCGGCAATAATGAGCACCACAAGCTCTTCGGGAAAACCCAGGCTGATAAGACCTTCGGGGGACACTTCATTCCTTCGCAGCGACTTCTAACTGTACCCGATTGTGCGAGTGTAGCAGATAGAAAGCCTTATCGTCAAGCTGGGCGCTGGCTTGACAATGACCTGCCTGGATTGCTAGTATGAAGGCTGACTCTATATAGCCGTGTCAGAATTACTGGATAGCATCAATAGCCCCGCCGACCCCAAGAGGCTGACTCCGGAGCAACTGGAGCAGCTGGCGGGCGAGGTCAGGCACAGACTGGTAGCCACCATCACCGCTAACGGGGGGCACCTGGCTTCTAACCTTGGTGTCGTTGAGCTTAGCATTGCCCTGCACCGGGTGTTTGACAGCCCGCGGGACAAGATTCTGTGGGATGTAGGCCATCAGAGCTACGTTCACAAACTGCTCACCGGCAGGCGAGAACGCTTCGCCACCCTGCGCCAGTTTGGTGGCCTATCCGGCTTCACCTGCCGCAGCGAAAGCGAGCATGACCCGTTTGGCGCCGGCCACGCCAGCACCTCAATCTCGGCCGCCCTGGGTATGGCAGTCGCCCGCGACCTGGCAGGGGATGACTACCATGTGGTAGCCGTTATCGGCGATGGCGCCATAACCGGAGGCATGGCTCTGGAAGCCATGAACCAGGCAGGGCACCTGAGCTCCCGGCTTATTGTCATCCTGAACGATAACGGGATGTCAGTCTCACCCACGGTGGGAGCCTTAGCCAGACTGCTGAACCGGGTGCGGTTTGACCGCCGGTACCGGTGGGCGGAGGCGGAAAGCCGACAGGTGCTGGCTAATTTCCGTATGGGTAAAAAACTATGGCAGGCAGGGAAGCGAATGACCAGCGGGCTCAAGCAGTTCCTCATGCCAACAATGATATGGGAGGAGATTGGCTTCACCTATATGGGACCAATTGATGGCCATAACATCTCAGAGCTAGAATCTGCCCTGGCACGGGCGCGCGACTACACTTCCAAGCCTACTTTAGTCCACATAGTCACCACCAAAGGCAAGGGCTATCACCCCGCGGAGAATGACGCCGTCTACTTCCACGGTATACCGGCTAAAGGAGGCGGCTCCAAAAAACCAAGCTACAGCGAGGTGTTTGCCTGGACACTACTCCGGCTGGCACGGGAAAACCCGAAGATAGTGGCAATCACCCCGGCCATGCCCGAAGGGAGCTGCCTGAATATAGTTAGTGCTGAGTTCCCCGAGCGCGTGTTTGATGTCGGTATCTGCGAGCAGCATGCTCTTACCTTTGCCGCGGGACTGGCTACGCGGGGATTTATACCGGTTGTCGCCATATATTCTACCTTCCTGCAACGGGCTTTTGACCAGATAATACACGATGTCTGCCTCCAGGAGCTGCCGGTTATCCTCGCCATTGACCGGGGCGGCATTGTTGGCGATGACGGCAAGACCCACCAGGGCTCATTTGATA
>CAYUBP010000163.1:0-3634 GCA_964443115.1 uncultured Dehalococcoidales bacterium
ACGCGATGGAATCTCGTGACTGGAGTTCAGACGTGTGCTCTTCCGATCTGAGTAAGATTGACAAGAACTTGATGGAGGCGACCCGCTTGGCGATGAAAGTCTCAAGTCTCGGTAGAGCGCTGCGCAGTGAGGCAGGCATCAAGGTGAGGCAGCCTCTGGCAAAGGTAGACGTGTTTGTTAGCACAGATAGGGAGAGGAGGTTCTTGGCGGATCCGGCCGTTCAAGCTCAGATCCTGGAAGAATTGAATGTGAAAAGTGTTAGAGTAGAGATGGCCCAGGAAGGTTCTGGCGCTCCCATATTGGTGGGCCTTGACTCTACGATTACCCCGGAGCTTAAGGCGGAGGGGATGGCGCGGGAGATAGTGCACCGGTTGCAGACAATGCGCCGCTCGGCGGGGTTTGATATTGCTGACTATATTGCCACCTGTTATCAGGGTGATGACTATATAGCGCAGGTTATGGCTGATTTTGCCGGCTATATCAGTCAGGAGACTCTGTCCCGGCGGCTGGTTAACGATATCCCCGGGGGGGATGTTTATACCGAATGCTTCAAACTTGACGGGCATGATGTGTTGCTGGGGGTGAAGAAGGAGCAGCCGCCCTAGGGGGGTGGGCTTTCAATAAGGGTGGCGGTGGTGGAACGGCTACTGTTACCCCGCCAGAAGGTTATTGTAACCGTCTGCCCGATGTCGCTGGAGTGTATTGCCTGCTCCAGGTCTTCTTCGCTGGCTATCTCTTTATCGTCAAAGACGACGATAACATCGCCCGGCTGGATTCCTGCCCTGTCCGCCGGGCTATTACTTGCCACGTCGGTTATCAGCGCCCCTTTGCTTATCCCCAGCCTGTTGATAAGGGCCAGCCAGGCGTCAACGGTGTAGAACGTTGCGCCCAGCCAGGGACGGATTACGTACCCGGGGTTGACCAGTTGCTCAATAATCTGCATGGCGGAGTTGATGTTTATGGCGTAGCCCATCCCCTCGACCCCCACGCTGGAAATCTTGGCGCTGGTGATGCCAATCACCTGTCCTGCCATGTTGACCAGAGGGCCGCCGCTGTTGCCGGGGTTGATAGCGGCGCTGGTTTCAATGAGGTCATAGAGTGTCTGCCCCGAGGAGATAGTAAGCGGGACACCGATGCGCCCGATTGTTCCCTCCTTGGCACTTATCCCTAAGCCCAGCGGATTGCCAATGGCGACTACCCAGTCGCCGACCCGGAGGCTGGCAGAGTCACCTGTAGAGGCTGCCGGGAGGCCTGCGGCATCAATCTTGATGACCGCTAGGTCAGTCAGGGCGTCAGAGTTGATGCTGGTCGCCTGGAAGACCCGCCCGTCACTGAGGGTCACGATGACTCTCTGTGCTCCCTCAACCACGTGATAATTGGTCACGATGATGCCGCTCCCGTCAATAATCCATCCTGAGCCGGCGTATTCTTCGGTCAGTGGCCGGTTGAAGAAGTCATAGGTCACCACCTCGGTATTGATGGCGACTACCGAAGGTCTCACCCTGGTAACGACGTCAGCGATGCTGGGTAGCGGCGGCGCCTGATTTTCTGGGGATGGGACTGACCACCCGGACTCAATCGGGGAGGGGGTGGCGGGCGGTGATGGAGAAGTAGTGCTAGCAATCGGTAGCTGGCAGCCAGCCATCAGGCAAAGGCACATAACAACGGCCGTGGCTAGCCAGCATTTAGGGTTGCTCTGTTTCATGCTGATTTCATTATAATATCACTTTCGCCCGAGGGAAAGAGAAGAGGGCTGGGGTTTAGCCCAGCCCTCTCTCGTGCTTTTAAGGTACGGAGACCTGCGGCAGGTGAGCCAGCGCCTCCTTGACCTTCTCCTGGGGGTACTCGTAGTCCTGCATCCTGCCGGACAGGTACTCGTTATAGGCAGACAGGTCAAAGTGCCCGTGGCCGCTGTGGGCAATAAGTATTGTCTTTGCCTCGCCTGACTCCTTGCACTTCAGCGCCTCGTCTATAGCCACTCTGAGGGCATGGCAGGGCTCGGGGGCGGAAACAATGCCCTCGGTCCGGGCAAAGGTTATCCCGGCTTCAAAAGTTGGCTTCTGGAGTACTGCCATGGCTTCAACCAGTCCCAGCTTATAGAGATGGCTGATGATGGGTGCCATCCCGTGATAGCGCAGCCCGCCGGCGTGGACTGGTGGTGGTATGAAGTCATGCCCTAAAGTATACATCTTGGCGATGGGGGCAAGCCCGGCGATATCGCCGTAGTCCCAGGCATAGGGGCCCTTGGTCAGGCTGGGGGTAGCCGTCGGCTCGGCGCATATGATGCGCATGTCCGGTTTCTTGCCGCTGAACTTGTCCCTTATCCATGGTAGGAACATTCCGCCGAAGTTGGAGCCGCCGCCAACGCAGCCGACTATGATATCAGGATAGGCGTCCGCCATCTCCATCTGCTTCCTGGCTTCCTCGCCGATGATAGTCTGGTGCAGCAGGACATGGTTAACGACGCTGCCTATGGAGTACTTGGTATCGTCGTGGGCGAAAGCGTCCTCGCAGGCTTCGCTGATGGCGATTCCCAGGCTCCCCGGGTGCTCCGGGTTCTCCGCCAGATAGCGGCGCCCGACCTCGGTATCGGGGCTGGGGCTGGGTACGACCTTGCCCCCCCATGTCTCCATCAGGATACGGCGGTATGGCTTCTGGTTGTAGCTTACCCTGACCATATAAACCTTGACATCAATATTGAAGAGGGCGCCCGCCAGGGATAAAGCGCTGCCCCATTGCCCGGCGCCGGTCTCGGTTGCCAGGCGCTTGAACCCTTCTTTCTTGGCATAGTAAGCCTGGGGAATCGCTGTGTTAGCCTTGTGGCTGCCCGCCTGAGTGGTCCCCTCGTATTTGTAGAAAATCCTGGCGGGTGTGTCCAGGTACTTTTCCAGCCGGAACGCCCGGTGCAGGACGGTTGGCCGGTAGGTGCGGTAGGCCGCCTGTACCTCTTCCGGGATTTCAATGTAGCGCTCCTTGGCGAACTCCTGCCGGTTGATGGCGTCGGGGAAGAGGGGGGGCGGCAGGGGCATATCCATGGGCAATGCCTGCTTGGTGCCCGGATGGACTAGCGGCGGTGGTGGCTGGGGCAGGTCAGGTATGACGTTGTACCAGCGGGTTGGCATTTCCTTCTGGTCAAGGAAAAACATAGCTCTCTCTGATTCCTTCATTTTTTCTCCTTACTTTTCCTCCATAGCAATATTCTCTCCCTGCGTGGGATGGTTACCACGGTATAGACATAAGCTACCTCCCTGTACTAAAAAACCCCCGACCCTGAAAAGGGGCGGGGGTAATCCGCGGTGCCACCCTTCTTGGTCTCCGTGCCCCTGGCACTGGATAACCATCTCATGCTAAGCCACTGGCTCGCTATTCCGGGTTTGTAACGCCCCCCGGCGACAAAGCCTACTTGCCTGCTGGCTTTCGGTTTGCGGCTCCCAGACCCATTCGCACTTCTGCGCCAGCGCCGGCTCACACCTTCCCCGGCTTCTCTGAAGCCCCGCTTGAAGCCTACTAGCCCTGTTCCCAGCCTTTAGCTTTTTCTGTTTGCTAATGACTATAGCATTAGAATACTTGCTTGTCAACCCTATCCCAGATCGGAAGAGCACACGTCTGAACTCCAGTCACGAGATTCCATCTC
>CAYUBP010000164.1:0-3573 GCA_964443115.1 uncultured Dehalococcoidales bacterium
AGATGGAATCTCGTGACTGGAGTTCAGACGTGTGCTCTTCCGATCTCGTCAATGAAACTTCCCGTGCCGGCGGCGCAGGCTTTGTTCATCTGGTAGTCAACAACGACCCCGTTCCTCTTGATGACGAGCTTGGAGTCCTGCCCGCCAATCTCAATAATATCGGCTTCGGGGTCTATCTCGGCAGCCGCCCGGGTCTGTGCCGTAATCTCATTCTTGATGAGGTCGGCACCGATAAGGCTGCCAATCAGGTACCTGCCGGAGCCGGTGACGCCGACGCCGGCTATCCTGACGTTACCGGCGCCGTCCTTGAGAAGATTGCGGAAGACCTCTTTGACCGCATCAATCGGTCTGCCGGCGGTCATCAGGTAGTTCTTGGCCAGTATCGCCCCCGAATCATCAATTATCGTTGCCTTGGTGCTGGTGGAACCAACATCAACGCCGAGGTAGCCCGCGCACGGTTTCTTTATCCTGTAGCCGCTCTTGCCATCGGGAACGGTAATACCGGGCAGCCGTGGTGTCTCAAAGTAGCGCTGGCGGGTGTCCTCGCCCGGCAGCGGACTGACTCGCGAACTCTTTCCTCGGGAAAGCAGGGCGGCACCCAGGGCTTGAATATAGAGATAGTCGCGGGGGACAGTTACCTGTACCTCATGCCCGTTCCTGGCTGAGAGTGCCTCGCTCATGGCCTTGACTATGGCGCTGTTGGCGGCAACGCCGCCAACGAAGTAGACCGGCTCGGCGAAAGCCCCCTTCTTGAGGGAGGTGACCATCCGGGCAATGCTCTCGCACAGGGCGTAGAGCATTGCCTCCACCGCCACTCCTTTTTGCTGAAGGTGGATGAGGTCGCTCTTGGCGAAAACACTGCACCTGGCGGCTATCCGGGGGGGGCTGCCCTGGCACTTCAGCGCTAGGCCGGCGAAGTCGCCGATGTTTATGCCGAGGCGGTACGCTTGCTGCTCCAGGAACCTGCCGGTGCCGGCGGCACAGAGGGGATTTGAGGCTACCTTCCACGGCTTGCGGAGTCCGTCCTCAAGCTCAATGACCAGTGAGCTCTGCCCGCCAATCTGTATGATAGTCCTGGCGTCGGGATGGACTCTGAGCAGTCCGGAGGCTATAGCCAGTGAGCTGCTGCACTCACACCAGTTAAGCTCCCCGGGGACGACGGCTTTGCCTGCCCCGGACACGCCGGCGGCGGCGATGTCTTCAAGGCGGAACCTGTCACCAAGGCGGGTAATAAGCGAGTTCAGCGCTGCCCTAGGACCGGAGGTTATCCGTTCAATATCAAGATAGGCAACCGAGCCGCTATCGTCTATGAGTGAGAGCTTGGCATTGACCGAGCCGATATCCGCACCAAGGTAGTATTCCATTCTGACGCTGTCAATTCTACCAGAAAACAAGCCCAATGTGAAGTTGGTTCTGCTCGTTCTTGATTGTTAGAACGTGTCATTGCGAGGAGCGTAGCGACGAAGCAATCTGATACAAAGAGATTGCTTCGCTCCGCTCGCAATGACAACTAAGATTGCGTAAAAGAGTGAAGTTTGGGTGATTTGACGGCGGTGGCGGCCGCAATTAGAATAGGGAGGTGAAACTCAGCTACAGCCGCTTTGCCAGCATTGTCCGGTTTCCCTATCTCCTGGGTCTCCTGGTGGCGCTGGTACTGGCTGACGGCGTGATAACCGAGTTTCTTATTGCCGGCAGGCTGGGACAGGAGGGGAACCTGTTCCTGCACGGCATACTTGGCAGCGGTAACCTTATAGTTTTTAAGATAATCGGCGCATTCGTCAGCGCCCTTATCCTCTGGGACATTCACCGGCGCCATCCCAACCTTGCCTATGGCGCTACCCTGCTGTTCACCGCCCTTTATACCGGCGTTGTCTGCTGGAACGTCTCTGTATTTGTGGCAAGCCTGTAAGCCGGCTATTTTCGGTCAAGGTGCCAGCGCTGGCAAGAGATAACTGCCCTCGCACAGGAACTCAGAGAGCCAGGACTCGTGCTCTATTTCCTCGTTTAGTATTGACCGGCACAGGTAATAGGTACGGCGGTCCTCGCCTGCGGTCAGGCTGCAGATGTTGATGTATCCTCTAACCGCCCGCCTCTCGGCTTCAACCAGCACTGCCAGCATCCCCATGATATCCCCAGTGGCTTCGGGCGGGCTTGCCAACGGATAAGCTCCCAGGCTATGTGACTCAACGATGGTATCGGGCAGCCTGCCGCCAAGCTCATAGATACGCGGCACCAGCAGTTCAAAGTGGTTGCGGTCTTCAGCCTGCGCCGTCCCGATGATATCTCTGATGGTCTTGCCGTCAAGACCGGTGAGGTTGACCTGCAGGATGGTGTAGTGATAGTAAGTGGCAAGCTCAGCCGCCGCATTGGTGACCAGCAGCCTGATAATCTCGCCTGTCTGAGCCCTGGCGCCCTTCACTGTCCTGTCCGCTTTTGCCATCTTTGTCCTCCTTTTCCGGGCTGCTTACCCGCCGTCGGTCTGGGGAAAGGCGACCTCGGTATACAGGAATTCCACCCGCTGCTTGTGCTCCAGTTCCTGCGACGCCAGCCGGTTAAGCAGCGTCTTGACCTTTCCCGGCGGGTGGGCGCGGGCAAAATCTGTGTAGAACTCGTAAGACGTCTTTTCGCGTTTAGCCGCAAGGAGAAAGACATCGGGGAGGCTCATGTCAGCGGAGATGTCAGGCAGGTCAAAATACTCGGCAATCTTGTAGTCCATGACCTCCAGTGGCTGGAGCGCCCCCTCCCTGAGCTCGCCGCGGAGGTATTGCTCCAGGACCTGCTGGTGACCCTTCTCCTGTTTTGCCAGCTCTGCGAAGGCGTCTCTGGCGGCGGGCTCTTTAACGGCTTGCCCCAAGTCCGCGTACAGGAGCTGTGAATGGATTTCCTTCTCTATCCCCTGTTCCAGGACTTCGGTGAGGGTCATCTGCGCTGCCATCGGCCTTTCCTCGGCGTTCTTATTTAAGCTCCGCCAGGAACTGCTTCCAGGGGGTTGCCGGCAGCGTCTCCGTGATGGCGTGCCCGTAGGCGCGGATAATCATGGCTGCCCGCTCAACCTCTTTGGGGTTGTCCGCCTCAACGATGTCAACCACGTCAAAGCGTCCCAGGGTTACGTAGCTCTGCCTCCAGTTAATGCCAGGGCAGTCCTTCTTAATCATCGCTGAGACCTTCTCTGCCAGTTGCTTGAAGTCTTTTGGTTCCCGGAATGCCTCAGGGAAAAGCCGGGTGAGAATCATATAGGTCGCCACTATCGTACCTCCTTTATGTTATCCGGTCTTTCAGACCGGTCTCTGCCAATCTCCGTGATTCCTCCTCAAGGATTTCTATCAGCACCTCGTCTTCAACCGGCTCAAAACGTATGTAGAACTGCCCTACCGCAGCAAACGACGGCGGGGTGCGCAAGCACAGCATCTCATCCACGTCCCCGGCCAGCCTTTTCACCCTTTCCGGTGGTCCTACCGGTATCGCCGCAATGAGTTTCTCCGGGCGCTCCTGGCGCACCGCCCACAGCGCCGCCTGGGTGGTGGCGCCGGTAGATCGGAAGAGCGTCGTGTAGGGAAAGAGTGTAGGATAGGG
>CAYUBP010000165.1:0-3541 GCA_964443115.1 uncultured Dehalococcoidales bacterium
AGCCTATGCCGGGGGCGACCGGTGCTACTCATCTGACGGCGGTGCCACCTGGACTGAGGATACGACACGAGACTTCATCTTTGAGGAAGGGGTGGGACAATCATGAACGAGCTAAATATCCGAGAGGAAAAGCTGTACCTGGCACTGAGAAGGCTGGGACAGCGTTTACATATTCCGGTACCGGAGACATTCTGGGAACTGGAGGTGAGGCTGGATGGGAAGGTAATCCAACTGCACCGGCAGCGAAGCCATAGTTGGGTGAGAAACGCCTATAACATGATGTTCTCGGAGCTCGCCGGGAAGAACGGCAATGATGCCACCTATGGCGTCGGCAAGCTTAACATCAAAGACACCGGCGGGGTAGTCAGGAGCGCCGCGTCTCCGGTAGGACAGAGTTCTGCGGATGTGGATGGCACAACTTACGGCTATCGTGGCCCGGCCGGTAATGATACCTGGGGCATTCAGGTCGGATTGGGTACCAATGCCGAGAGCTTTGAGGATTACCAGCTCCAGACCAAGATTGCGAACGGGGTTGGGGCCGGGCAAATAAGCTACATCGAGCAGGACCCCCATGTTATCGCCTACGATGCCGGCACGAAAATCCTGTCAAATACTATGGTGCGCTACTTCAATAACAACAGCGGCGGCAGTATTAATGTCAATGAAGTCGCTCTGGTGGTAAACCAGCCTCAGGGCGGCGCGGTCTACGGGAAATGGGTGCAGGCACGCGACAAGCTGGCATCAACGGTAACCGTCCCGAATACCGGGCAGCTCAAAGTAACCTACACGGTACAACTGACTTACCCGGCATAGGAATAGAAGAAATGAAATCAGAAGACGAGAAACTATACGAAGAACTGAGAAGGCTGGGGCAGAGGCTGCATATCCCGATACCCGAGGCCTTTTGGGAAATCGAAGTGAGGGATGGTGAGGGTCGTGTAACCCAATGCTTTAAGCAGAGGAGCCACAGCTGGGTTAGAAATGCCTTTAACATGATGTTCTGCTATCTGGCAGGCAAAGACCTGAACCAGAGCAGTTTTGGGGCCGGGTACCTGAGCGTCAAGGATACTACTAATACGGTGCGATATGGTTCCGGCCCGGTCTGCCTCGGTCAGGGGATTTCTGCTGATACTACGTCTTGGGGCTACCGCGGGCCGGCTGGGAACGATTCTTAT
Source organism: uncultured Dehalococcoidales bacterium (assembly GCA_964443115.1). GTDB lineage: Bacteria > Chloroflexota > Dehalococcoidia > Dehalococcoidales > W111 > CAYUBP01. Next base: position 1,176 of record CAYUBP010000165.1, read on the forward strand.
GGCATTCTGGTGGGCAGCGGGACTAATCCGGAGAGCTTCGAAGATTATGCACTGCAGTTTAAGATAGCCAATGGCACTGGTGCCGGTCAACTCACATACGTTGAATCTGAAATTCATGTCGTGACCTGGACACCCGGTCTTTTGACCATGAAAAACGAACTTGCCCGATACTTCAACAACAACTCCGGCGGAGACGTGAACGTGAACGAGGTGGCTCTAGCATTGCACGGCTACCAGCCGGGTAGTGGTGTACCCTACAACTTTGCCACGGCACGCGACAAGCTGGCATCAACGGTAACCGTCCCGAATACCGGTCAGTTGAAAGTAACCTATACCGTGCAGTTGACTTACCCGGCTTAGGAGAGAGTTTATGGCGCAGTACGTACAGATTGTGGAGATAGTGGCCCCGTCCCAGGCGGCGCCGGGCGACCTGGTGAATGTCACAGTGAGGATTAAAAACCTCTACTCCGCACCTATCGGCGTCATGGTCGGCGGCTCTCTAGATTACGGGGTAACGCCCTGGCCGGGGGTTCAGTTCCCGGAGAACAGCGCCAACGTCGACGGTGGGGTTGCCTACTCCTTCAATGGCTACTTCTATATGCCGGATAAGGGAGTGATCATCCACGCTTACAGCTACTGGTACGGCGCCGATGGCTATTGGTACTACGATGATGAGAAGACCAGGTCTGTCGGCGTGTCCGCCGTAACACCGCAGATAAGCGAGTTTCAGATAGCCAATTTCACTAAAGTTTGAGGAGGGGAACATGGAACTAAAAACACTGGCTCTAAACCTGGGCGGGTTGCGGGTGCTTCAGGCCAAATCTGACCCGCCGGACTATGCCCCTGGCTGGTATATAGACCCGCAGACGGGGATGCGCCTCTTCTATGACCCGAACACCCATAACTTCTATACCCTGGGAGGCGGGGTCTACATTCCGATGGGGTATATGAATCCGGCACCCAAGCAGGTGTCTATCGGCCCGGGAGAGAGGCTGAAGATAACCATCTCCTACAAATACTCGGGGCCAGCTATCAGCGGGGCGTTGGAGCGGTTCTGCGTCGGTGTGTTCGGGATGTTTGGCTTTAACGAGATACTGGTAGGCGAGAACACCCGGAACCTCCCGGCATCCACGACACCCCAGCTCTATACCGGTGAGTACACCTTCACCATTCCCACCGATGTCGGCACGGACTGGAATGATATCTATGCCAAGGTATACGGCGGCACCCCCGGCCTGGGTAATCCCGCCGGCATATTCGGCTATGAGAATGCCCTCGTCATTGCCGGTAGTCAGCCATCAATAAGCGAGTTCGCAGTAAAGGATTTTGTGAAGGTGTAGCCATGCAGACCCTGGACATCATCCTCCAGCCATTGGCCCTGACGCCCAAGACCTTCCCGGTGGGTAGCAATATCCGCGTGACCGTCTCCTTCAAGTATACGGCGGGCGTGAGCGCCACGGTGAAGCTCTTTGCCGGCCCTTACTATACCAACGTCTTTGGCCGGCACATGGTAGACCCTTGCGTAGGCCGGAAGGATTTATCGCTCGCCGCCACCTCAGAACCGGCCGAGAAGACGGCCACGGTGGATTTTCTCCTCATCCCCAAGGCCCAGGGCGGCATAGAGAATGGGACATACGGTCTCAGGGTATGGATTGAGGGCACCAAGGCGGATGAAGCCCAGGATAATGTTCTTATTGTCGCCGGGAACGCTGGGGGCATGTCCGACATGTTCTCGTCTATGATGCCCATGCTGATGATGGTGATGATGCTGGGGATGGTCATGCCCATGATGCAGGGATTCGGGGGCGAGGAGACGGAGTAGTGACCAAAGCCTATCTTGAGCCAGAGGAGGTAAAACAGCTGGAGCAAGCCGCTGATAACCTGCGGGATAAGCTCCTTATCCGGCTTTTGTTCCGGCTGGGCTGCCGCATCTCGGAGGCTCTGGGTATCGGTGAGGATGACCTTGATTTTAAGCGGGGCACGGTAACTATCCAGCACCTCAAGGTCAGAGTTAAGCTCACCTGTCCACAGTGCCAGACCCGGCTGGCTAAGACAGCGAAGTTCTGCCCGGGCTGCGGAGGCAAAGTGGAGCAAGTGGTTAGCGAAGCCAGTGAGCACCGCCGTCAGCGGACCCTGCCGGTAGACAAAGACACCTTATCCCTGCTGCGGGACTATATCGAGCGGGGAGGTCTGATGGAAATGGATGGCACGAAGGTGCTATTTGGCATCAGGCGGCGCCGGGCAGCCGATATTATCAGCCAGTGCGCCGCCAGAGCCGGTCTGGGCTATCTGGTCAATCCGGAGACCGGTGAGATGCGGGGTATTAGTCCCCACCAGATCGGAAGAGCGTCGTGTAGGGAAAGAGT
>CAYUBP010000166.1:0-3529 GCA_964443115.1 uncultured Dehalococcoidales bacterium
CTCTTTCAATATGGTCTCCGTTGACGGCGATACCAGCCCCAATGACACGGTGCTGATAATGGCAAACGGGCTGGCGGGGAACGAGCCTATAACCGGGGACAGCGGGTTGGCTGGCGTCTTCCAGCAAGCGCTGGACCAGGTCTGCATCTACCTGGCGAAGTGCATCGCCCGCGACGGCGAGGGGGCCAGCCGACTTATTGAGGTCACCGTAGGCGGCGCCCACAATATCAGTCAGGCAAGGCGGGCAGCCAAGACAGTGGTCAGCTCATCTCTGGTAAAGGCAGCCGTGCACGGCGGCGACCCCAACTGGGGGCGAGTTGTAGCTGCCGTCGGGCGGAGCGGCGTCAGGGTAGTGGAATCAAAGATTGACCTGTCTATCGGCAATGTCTGTGTACTCGGCGGCGGCAAGCCCCTGCCATTCAACGAGCGGGGTCTTGCCCGAATATTAAATAGCAGCGAGGTGCCGATAGCCCTCCAGCTTAACCTGGGCACGGCGACTGCCACCGCCTGGGGCTGCGACCTGTCAGAAGAATACATCGCCATCAACAGCAAGTACATGACGTAACCGGAGTAATGAAAGTAAGTGTCCCCCTTTGGTAAAGGGGGACAAAGGGAGATTCTAGTAAGTAAATCCCTCCCAATCTCCCTTTACCAAAGGGAGATTAACTATTACAACGGGGGAGGCAAGGCGTAATAACGACAATACTTTTCAGCACTCTAGTAATACATGATAGAAAGAAATAGCTGGCAAACTTCGGGCGTTATAAAAGGGGGGGCTACCTTTTAAATAGAACCTTCCCTCAATAATACAATAATATAGGTAGCACGGTGTTAAAGAGGGGGCTTCGCCCCTCTTAAGAAAATATTTTCCCCCTTCCCCTTTTGTTAAGGGGAAGGGGACTAAGGGGATAGGGTTGACAAAAAAAGTAATAGTGGTCAAGATAGGCGGCGCCACGCTGGGCAGCCATGATACCGCCATTGACGATATAGTCTCCCTGCAAAAGCAGGGCAGGCCGCTGGTTGTTGTTCACGGCGGCGGCAAGCTGATAACGGAGTGGCTCGGCAGGCAGGGTATCCCCAGCCGTTTCGTGCAGGGCGAGCGGGTAACGGATAAAGCCACGCTTGACGTGGCGGTGGCGGTGCTGGCAGGGCTGGTCAACAAAGAACTGGCGGCGGCTATAAACGAGCGCGGCGGCCGGGCGGCGGGCATCAGCGGCGTGGACGGGGCGCTCATCCAAGCGAGGGTCAAAGACTCCAGCCTTGGCTACGTCGGCGAGGTAGCGCGGGTAAATACCGCCCTCCTGGAGGCGCTGCTGGAGGCGGGCTACATCCCCGTGGTGGCGCCGGTCAGTCTCTACTCCATTGACAGACCGGAGGCAGCCCCGCAGATAGTGAATACTAACGCTGATATAGTGGCAGGCGAGATTGCGGCGGCAATCGGGGCCGAGTCTCTCATATTTCTCACCGACGTCGCCGGCGTCTGCGACCAGTCGGGCAGGCCGCTGCCGCGGCTGTCCCCGGACGAGGCGGCGGCGCTGATAGCCTCTGGGGTAGCCTCGGGAGGAATGGTGCCTAAGGTCAGGGCTTGTCTCAAAGCATTGGTAAACACATCACTTGCCTGTATTATAGACGGCAGGCAGCCCCACGCCTTGCTCAAAGAGATTGAAGGGCAGGGCAGCGGGACAATAATAACGGGTATTAAAGAGGGGCTTCGCCCCTCTTAAGAAAAAATCTTTCCCCCTCCCCTTTATAGAGGGGAGGGGGACTAAGGGGTTAGAGTTAACCGATGACTGACTGGCAGGAGCTTGAGCAAAAGTACTTTATGAAGACCTTTGACCGTCTGCCGGTAACGCTGGTGAAGGGAGAGGGGGCACGGGTGTGGGACGAGAACGGGCGGGAGTACCTGGACTTTGTCGGCGGCTGGGCGACCACTGGACTGGGGCACTGCCCCCCCGTGGTGGTTGATGCCGTGACACAGCAGGTAAAGACGCTCATCCAGGCTTCCAACCAGTTCTACACCATTCCCCAAGTCCGCCTGGCGGAGCTTTTAGTCCGGAACAGCTGTCTGAACCGGGTCTTTTTCAGCAACAGTGGGGCGGAGGCTAACGAAGGGGCGGTGAAACTCGCCCGGCGCTACGGGCAGAAGTACCTGGGCGGTGCCTACGAGGTTATTGCCGCCACCGGCTCCTTCCACGGGCGTACCCTGGCGATGGTGGCGGCTACCGGCCAGGCAAAGTTCCAGCAGCCCTATGTCCCGCTGCCCACCGGTTTTAAGATTGTAGAGTATAACAACATTGAGGCGATAAAAGCAGCCACATCCGGAGAGACCTGCGCCGTGATGCTGGAGCCGTTACAGGGGGAGGGCGGGGTCAACCTGCCCGACGACGGCTACCTGGCTGAGGTCCGGGCCTGGTGCGACCGGACAGGCATCCTGTTCATCCTGGACGAAATCCAGACCGGGCTGGGCAGGACGGGGACGCTGTTCGCCTACCAGCAGTATAAAGTTGAGCCGGATATAATGACCCTGGCGAAGGGACTGGCGGGCGGCATGCCCATCGGAGCTATTCTCGCCAAAGAGAAAGCCTCGGTGTTTGTCCCCGGAGAGCACGGCTCCACCTACGGCGGCAATCCGCTGTCTTGCGCCGCCGGCTACGCCACGGTAAAATTCATTATTGATAATGATATTGCCGGTAATGCGCAGAGGGTGGGACAATATCTGACCGGGGAGCTTAAAAAACTGAAGCAGAAGTACCAGTTCATTACCGATGTGCGCGGCAGGGGTCTGCTGCTAGCTCTGGAGTTCAACAGCGACATTGCCCGCCAGATGATGTTAGCCTGCCTTGGACGGGGCTTGCTGGTCAACAAGCTCAAGCCCAATGCCCTGCGGTTCATACCGCCGCTGATTATCGGTAACGCCGAGGTTGACGAAGCGGTAAATATTCTTGACAATTGTTTGGCGGAGGTGTAGCGTGTCGGACAAAGTAGTGCTGGCCTACAGTGGCGGACTGGATACATCAGTCGCCATCAGGTGGCTCAAAGAGAAGTACAACCTGGATGTGATTGCCCTGACCATTGATGTCGGTAACGAGCGCGATTTTTCGCAAATCAAGCAGAAGGCGATTAAGGTCGGTGCCATGAAATCGCTGGTGAAGGACGCCAAGCAGCTATTCGTTGACTACTTCATATTCCCGGCGCTGATGGCGGACGCCCTCTACGAGGGGCAGTACCCGCTGGCGACGGCCCTCTCCCGCCCGCTGATGGCCAAGCTGCTGGTGGACGTGGCGATTGAGGAGGGAGCATCAGCCATAGCCCACGGCTGTACCGGCAAGGGCAACGACCAGGTACGCTTTGATGTCGGCGTCAGCGCCCTGGCGCCCAACCTCAGGATTATCGCCCCCGCCCGGGAGTGGGGCATGACCCGGGAAGAGACCATACAGTATGCCGAGCGTCACGGGATTCCGGTACCGATAACCAGCGCCAGCCCCTACTCCATTGATGAGTGCCTGTGGGGGCGGAGTATTGAGTGCGG
>CAYUBP010000167.1:0-3473 GCA_964443115.1 uncultured Dehalococcoidales bacterium
CCACCCGGACACCGATTCTGGCTAGCTCCTGCAGTACCTGCTGGTTGTGGACAATTGCGCCGAGGGTCTCCACCCCACTCCGCTCGCGGGCGAGCTTTTCCAGGATTTTGATGGCTCGCCTTACGCCAAAGCAAAAACCCAGCTCCCCTGCCAGCTCAACCTTCACGGTGCATAGTCTCCCTGGTATTCCCTGGGAAGCAGCCCTGCAATGCGGCTCATGATGAGATGGGCACGCTCGGCAAGCTCAGCCTTGGTGAGCCGGCTGCTCGCCGGCGGCAGGTGGAAAGGATGCCCGATATTGACCGTTATCCGGGGACGGTAAAATAGCTGGAGCAGCCAGGTCTTGCGCCTTAGCTTCTCGGTGCCGGTGATGGCTACCGGCAGGATGGGAATGCCATTGCGGGCAGCAATCAGCGCCGAGCCCGGCAGCGCCGGCTGGAGCTGGCCGTTGTGGCTGCTCCTCCCCTCGGGGAATATGACCAGGGCAAGCCCCTGTGACAACAACTTGTTGGCGTTACGCAGAGCGGTCAAATCCAGCCGCCCCTGGCGCACCGGGAAAGTGCCCATGCGGCTGAGGAAGAAAGCCTTAAATCTGGAGCGGAACAGCTCGGCTTTAGCCATGAATGCCAGCTTCCGGTTAAGGCTGGCGGCAATAACCGGAGGGTCAGCCGCCGTAATATGATTGGCTACTACCAGCAGCGGACCTTCTCTCGGTATGTTCTCCCTGCCATTGACCTGCCGGCGAGTAAAAAGCGTCAGCCAGAGCTGTGATAAGAACCTGGCTGGATAGTATAGCCGCATTGATTAGCCTCCTTCAAAGGTGACACTAATAAATTATACCCCACAGTTTCAAAAGAAGACAAATCAAGCTGGCTGCTGCGGGTTTACAGCCCCAGACGCCTTTTTATCTCGGGGAGTGCCGTCAGAGCCGCCGATACCCCGCGGGCGATATACTCTTCCGCCCTGTGGAAATCGCTGAAAGAAACACCGGCCAGCTGCGGTTCAATCAGGACATCGGCATACTCAGTGCTGAAACGTACCCGGGAATAGCTGGCAATATACAACGATTGTATCAGGATATTGATAATACCGGGCTGTTTTTGCTTTTTCCTGCCTGGCGCCCGGCTGCTGGCATCCGGCAACACGTTTACCGCTATTACGAAGTCAGCCCCCATCTCCCTGGCTTCCCGCGCCGGCACCTGGCTCACCAGCCCGCCGTCAACCAGATACCTGCCCTTCCACCTGGCAACGGCGAATACCCCCGGGATGGAGATGCTGGCTCTTATCGCTTCAACCACCGAGCCCTCGTTAATTACTATTTCTTCCCCGGTCATGATGTCAGTGGCGACACAGGCGAAGGGTATCTTCAGCTCGTTAAACTGTATATCCCCGCCCAGAACCTGCTCCAGCAGGCTCTTAATCCGCTTCCCGTGGATAAAGCCGGAGCGGAACAGGGTAACGTCCGCCAGGGAGACCAGGCGTTTCCAGTCCAGGTCCAGTGCCAGGCTTTTCATTACGGCAGCATCCTTTCCCTGGGCATAGACGGCGCCGATGACCGCACCGGCGCTGGTGCCGCAAACCATGTCAACCGGGATGCCTTCCCTCTCCAGCACCCCCAGCACCCCGATATGTGCCAGCCCCCGGGCACCGCCGCCGCCAAGAGCCAGCCCGACCTTCCTCTGTCCTTTCTTTACTCCCATAGCTCCTCAATATCCCTGGGCGTTTCCTGCTCACCGGAGATGAGGCTTCGGTAGGACTCGGCAGAGCCATACTCCCGGGGCTGGAAAGCTACCGGCATCGGCACTGCATGACCGAAGATGAGGGCCTGCTGTTTTGGCGCCAGCCTTGCCAGGACGGACTTCAGTTCGCTCTTACCGGAGACGCCGGCGAGAATGCTGTCAATATCCCGCTCGTTGTCAAGGAGACAGGTTATCTTGGTTCCCATCTGCGACATGACCTCGGTGTCAATCCCGCTGGGGCGCTGGTCAATAACCAGCAGGGTAACATTGTATTTACGCATCTCGCGGGCGACGGTGCCGAAAATGGTCTGGCTGGCGACCTCGGGGTTGAGGAACTTGTGGGCTTCTTCAATGGTTATCACCAGCGGTCTTGGGCTGGCTGCCCCGCTCGCCATTGCCTGCTCCGTTCTCTCCTGGTAGCGGGCGTAGATGCGGCGGGTGAGCATATTGGCGACGAGCATATAGGCGGCTATATCCCGGTACCTGCCGAACTCCAGGACCACGTTGATACCGCGGTCAAGGTGCTCAAGAATGCGACTCGTGGCGTCAACCGGTGCGTGAGGCTCAATAAAGGGCAGGCGCCTTATGGTTGCCAGCCCCCGCTTCAGGCTCTGGAAGGTGCTCTCGTGTATACTCAACTCCTTGAGAAGCTCGCCGATTGTTTCGGGGTCTTCCATATCAAGAGTGCTCTGTAGCCACCCCCGTCCGAAGCGCCGCCGTAGCTGCCAGACCGCCTCCACCGCCAGCTCGGAGAGGTTCAGTGTCTGGCGCAGCAGCACCATGTCCTCCGGCTCAATCTCGTCAAAGCCGATTCTGACGACGAAATCAGTTTTCACCCCCCGCCGCCGCGAGTTCTCCTCGTCAAGGGTGAAGACCGCCACGGCTGATTCAAAGAGCTGCTTTAAGCCTTTGACCTTACGGATGCTTCCCTCACTGCTGCCTTCCCAGCCGTATTCGTTGTGCATGTCAAAGATAAGGTTTACCGCCCGGCTCTTCTGCAGCATGCCGATGAGCAGCAGCCGGGTAAGAAAAGTCTTGCCGGTGCCGCTCTTGCCGAAGATGCCATTGGAGCGCTTGACCAGCTCCTCCAGGTTGAGGCAGAGCTTGGTCTCCATGTCCAGCGGGTTGCCGATATGGAATCTCTCCCTGTCTTCTTTGCCGAAGATAAGCTCCATGTCCTGCTCCGAAGCCAGGTTCGCCACCGAGAAGTGGCTGGGGACAGTCTTGACCGGCTGCGGCCCGCCGAGCAGACTTTCGGCATCGCTGCCGATAGTCAGGTATGGCGCAACATGAAGCGCGCCATAGGTGGTGGTGCCCGCCAGCACCTCGGCGGTAAACAGGTCGCCGGCGCCGGGCGCGGCGAGAGTGACCATCTCATCGGTCGTGCCCAGGCTTACATCGGTTATCATGCCGAAGAAACGCCGCCGGTTACCCTCAATAGTAACATAGCGCCCCACCGCCATATCCTCTACGGAGGCGGAGCTATCCAGCCTGACCTCTACACCCTTGGTCAGGGAGCCGGAGATAACTATTCCCAGCCTTCGCCCGTTGCTCATCTAATCCTCTCCAGAATCGCCCTGAGCTGGTTGAACTGCCCGTTCAAGAGCACCGCCAGTTCCTTACCGGCAGCCACCAGGAAGCCGTGCCGGTCATCGCTGGCGAGGCTCATCTGGCGCAGGCAGGCGGCGATAAGCTCGTCCGGCGGCACCGGCAGGCGGGCGCCGAGCAGTATGC
>CAYUBP010000168.1:0-3452 GCA_964443115.1 uncultured Dehalococcoidales bacterium
CTCTGCCTCTCTTACTAAAATTTATCCCCTTCCCCGTGGCAAGGGGAAGGGGATTATGGGTATGGGGTCTAAACTATGTTTATCACCTTTGAAGGTGGAGAGGGCAGCGGCAAGAGCACGCAAGCCAGGACACTGTATAGGAGGCTGACAAAGCTGGCGATACCGGCAGTCATGACCCATGAGCCGGGCGGCACCCCTCTCGGCAGGAACCTGCGGCACTGGCTGAAGCGGGCGGGAAATAATATGTCACCGCTTGTTGAGCTGCTGCTGTTCAACGCCTCACGCGCCCAGCTCGTGGACGAAGTAATCACGCCCGCTCTTAATAAGGGCAAAATCGTCATCTGCGACCGCTACTCAGACTCCACCACCGTCTATCAGAGCTACGGCCGCGGGCTGGACTTAGCAATGGTCAAAGCAATCAATAGCACTGCCACCGGCGGGCTAAAACCTGACCTGACTATCTTACTGGATATGCCCGTAGAACAGGGGCTTGCCCGCAAACAACACAGCAGCCATGACCGCTTTGAGCAGGAAGACATCACCTTCCACCAAAAGGTGCGCCAGGGCTACCTCACACTGGCAGCCGCTGAGCCGCAGCGCTGGCTGGTGATAGACGCTACCAAGCCTCAAAACGAAATAACCGATATTATCTGGCAGAACGTGCGCAGTCTGATGAAGGCGAAAGGACTGGACTACGCAGAACCTATAACGAAGTGTTGAAGAGGGGCACAAGCCCCTCTTATAATATAAATCTCCACTTCCCTTTGGTAAGGGGAAGGGGATTAAGGGGGTTAGGGTTGGGCACGAGACTGACACCGTCTTTCGCCGAAGAAAAGAGGCTTGAGAAGCAGGGCTACCGCCTTATCGCCGGCATTGACGAGGTGGGGCGGGGGGCGCTCGCCGGCCCCGTGGTCGCCGCCGCCGTCGTCCTCCCCCGCAGGCTGCGCACCCCCTGGCTGAGCAGGGTGAAGGACAGTAAGCTCTTAAGCCCGCAAGCGCGGGAGTCTCTGGACATCGGCATCCGCCAGGTGGCAATAGCCGTGGGCATCGGCAGCGTCCCCAGCAACATAATAGACACGCGGGGCATAGCCTGGGCAACCCGCCTGGCAATGATGATGGCGATAGACCGGCTTTCCCCGCCCGCCGAAGCCCTGCTCATTGATTACTTCCTCCTCCCTGATGTGAAGCTGCCCCAGAAAGGCGTAAAGGACGGCGATAGCCTCTGCTTCTGCATCGCCTGCGCCTCTATCGTCGCCAAGGTCGCCCGCGACCGCCTGATGCTGGAGATGGACAGCGTTCATCCCGGCTACGGGCTGGCGGAGCACAAGGGCTACGGCACCGCCGGACACCTCTCCTGCCTCCGCCGTCTGGGCCCATCGCCCATCCACCGCCGGTCATTCAGCCCGGTCAGAGATGTAATGAATGTTAATGGCAACCTATCCCCATGACCCAATTCCCTTTACAGAAAATCGCCTCAAAAGTCATTCTGAGGAGCGAAGCGACGAAGAATCTGGGGCGGTGAGTCCTTTCGCCATGCTCAGGATGATAAAAAAGGCACTTTTAGGGCAAAGCTTTACGAAAGGAAGGGGACTAAGGGGATATGGGCACAATAATTTAACAATGTAATAACAACCATTAGTAGTATAATATAACCATGAGCGTCATTGACGAGATAAAACAAAAAATAGACATCGTTGAGGTCATCGGCGAGCATACCAAGCTCACTAAAGCCGGGCGCACCTTCCGGGCGCTCTGCCCCTTCCACAGCGAAAAGCACCCCTCCTTCTACGTCTATCCCGACCGGCAGAGCTGGCACTGCTTCGGCGCCTGCTCCACCGGCGGCGATGTCTTCACGTTTGTCATGAAGAAACAGGGGGTAGAGTTCGGGGAAGCCCTGAGGCTGCTCGCCCGGAGAGCCGGCGTTGCCATTCCGGAGAGGGCAGAAGCCGGGGCGGGCAGGGACGAGCGGGAAAGGCTATACCAGGCAAACGATGCCGCCGCCGGCTATTACCACAACCTGCTGCTCAACTCCCCGGCGGCAGAGAAGACCCGGGGCTATCTCGCCAGGCGCGGCGTGCTGCCGGAGACGGTTACAAACTTTCAGCTCGGCTACAGCCCCAATAGCTGGGAAGCCCTCAGGCAATACATGACAGAAAAGGGGTTTGCACAGAGCGAACTGCTGGATGCCGGGCTGCTGGTAGAAAGCGAGACCGGGAAAGTCCACGACCGCTTTCGCAACAAGCTGATGTTCCCCATATTTGACATCCGGGGGCGGGTTACCGGCTTCGGCGGCAGGGTGCTTGACGACTCACTGCCCAAGTACATCAACTCCCCCCAGACGCCGCTGTTTGACAAGAGCGGCACCCTGTACGGCATTAACCTGGCTAAGGCTGCCATCAGCAAGAAAGACCAGGCGGTAATAGTTGAGGGGTACATGGATGTCATCACCGCCCACCAGAACGGCTTTAACAACGTCATCGCCTCCATGGGGACGGCAATTACCGAAAAGCAGGTTGATATTCTGAAAAAGCTGACAAAGAATGTAGCCCTGGCTCTGGATGCCGACGCTGCCGGCGAGGAAGCCATGCTCCGCTGCGTCGGCTACGAGAACTATCTAAATGCCGAGATAAAGGTTATCATCCTGCCCCAAGACAAAGACCCGGATGACGTCATCAGAGAAGACGCTGCTATGTGGCAGAACCAGGTGGAGCGGGCAATACCGGTAGTGGACTACACCTTTGACATGGTCAGCGCGGGGCTTGACCTGACGACGGCTAAGGGCAAGGCGCTTGCCCGCGACAGGCTTTTGCCCATAGTCGCCGGGATAAGAGACCTTGTGCGCCAGGCCCACTACCTGCAGAAGCTTGCCCGGCTGGTCAGGGTACCGGAGCGCAACATGGAGCAGGAACTGAGGAGGCTCAAGCCCGGCCAGGCTGGACGCGGGACAACGGCACCAAAAGCCGTACCTGTGGCATCGCGCCCGGTATTTTCCAGCCCGGTTGAGGACTACTGCCTGGCGCTGCTGCTAAAGCACCCGGAGCTTAAAGAAAACTACCGGGGGCTGTCTGCGGAACACTTTGAGAACACGGAAAACCGCCAGATTTTTACCGCCTGGCGGCAGGCTGACGACCTCTCGTCACTGAGAGAGGCTCTGGAGCCGGTCATCTGGGAGCACCTTGACCGGCTGGCTGCCAGGGAAATTCCGTCCAGCAAGATAGAAGAGAGGTATGCTGACTGCGTCCTCCGCCTGCGGGAGAGGTTCCTGCGCAGCCTGGAGGCAAATAGGGCGGAGGCACTGGCTCTTGAGGCTGAGGCAGGAGGCAGCGGCGCCGAGCTCAGCCTGCTTCAAGAGCAGGGGACAGAGGTCAGCATCCAGCTGGGGAGGGTCTTTACTCAGAAAAGGCAGAAAGATCGGAAGAGCACACGTCTGAACTCCAGTCACCGCTCATTAT
>CAYUBP010000169.1:0-3408 GCA_964443115.1 uncultured Dehalococcoidales bacterium
AGCAGGTGGGCGTCCTCGCTGGGGCTGGAGTACAGCACGATGAGTGACCAGCCGGCATAAGAGCCGGAGTCATTAAGGTCGGCTGTGGTTATCCCTTTGAGGTTGCCCACGGTGTATTCGCCGTTGGTCACCCGCGTCCCCGGACCGCCAATGCAGGTGCTGTTGCTGCCGTCCAGCCCCCACCTGATTTGGACGATGCCGGCGCTGCAGGAGATGTTCACGATGCAGCCGGCGGTGCCGTTTATTGTATGCGGATTGCTGTTCAGGTATGACTTGCTGAGCGACTCCCCGGGCGCAATATCCTCGCCGTCCAGATTTATATCATCCGGGCTTGTTGGGTCATTGGTAATTGTCACGTCAGCGTGCGTGCCGGAAACCTTGGTTATGGTAATGGGAGGGACTGTGCCGGAGGTGGTAAGGGTAACGTCAACCTGGGTTGGACCTGGCGAGCCGTCCTGGTCTATCCGGATACCATCCACTGTACCATAGTCGCCAGACCCGGTTGCCCGCACCCTTACCGTGTATGTCCCGGCAACATTGCTTGAAGTTAGCTGCTCCGAGCCGTAGAATCCAAAATCACGGTAGTTGCCCACTGTGATGTTCTGCCCCCTGAAGGTTACGTAACCGCCTGATGGGCCGCTTAACAGTGTTATCCTGATGTCAAAGTCGCTGGAGGAACGCAGATTGGTTATAGTTATGCTATCAGTAGTTGTAACCTCACTCATGGTGATTGATGTCGCCTGCGGCGGCTCCAGGAGGGAGGTCACGTTTGCCATTGCCGAATATACCCAGCCCTGCGTGTAGCCGCTCAGTATGCGGCGCTGCGCCTGCACCCGCTGGGCGACCACCCGCGTCTCACTGCCTGTGGGTGTGCTGAAATCAGCCTCGTTTACCAGATTGTAGAGGTTCGTGAGCTGGTTGGTGCTGAGCTGGTCAACGGGCGTGCTGCCGTAGGGGTAGTTGCTATCCCACGCTGACCAGTAGAGATAGGCGGCTTCTATGGTGGCGTCTTCGGGTATATCATCAAAGGAGGCGGAGCTTTCGTCATGAAGTACATCCTTGATATGGTCTGAGTCGTGGTTGGTATCTTCCTCTAGGCTGTTGCCGATAGCCCGGGCGTCGCCGAAGACCTGCGTGGTACGCCCCGTCAGCTTGCACATGGCAACATAGGCTTCCAGGTCGGTGTGGGTGGAGGTTAGCGGGCTGGTGGCTACCGAGGTAATCTTATATATGCCGCTGGATGTATCCCAGGAGAGAAAGACGTCCATGCTCTGCACCCGTATCCAGGAGAAGATACCCTTGGGTGAGGCTGCCGGGCTGAAGCTGAAGGTAAGCGTGCGCCTGATGGGGAACTCCACCTGGGGCTCCGAGCCGCCGCCCAGCCCGTCCTGTGCCGGGGATGGCAGGTTCTCAAAATCAGTGTCCGGGAAGTCAAAAAGCAGGGCGAGCCCGCCGTGGAACGGGTAGATAACGGGTTCGGCGGAGACCACCGCTCCTGCCGAGTGCACAGCCGGCGTGGTGCCGCCGTAGCCCCGCTCGCAGCCGGTAAGCCTGTTTTGTCCGCTATTAACGCCGGTGAACTTTATCAGCTCGTGGTCAATGGCTACGACACCGTAGTCCAGGACAGTGCCGCCGGGGAGGACGTGGTTTTCCGTGAAGTAGTTCACGCTCTCCACCTCAATTTCGGTTGCCGAGGTGAGGATAGGTACCGCCAGCGTTGTAGCCGCATTGCTGGAGCCGGTGACGTAGCTGAAGCCGCTGGGCAGCCAGCAGCCAATCCGCTCCACCTTTCTCACTCCCAGCGAGCCGTCATAGGTAACGTCAATGCGGTAGGTGACCTCCTCAGAGGTAACGGCAGTACTCTGCTCATGGTCAGCGGGAGTGGTGTCATTAACACCGCGGGTGCAGCCGGTGAACTGGTTAGCCGTCTTGCCGGTGTAGCTGATAAGCTCGTCCTCAATGCGGATGATGCTCGGGTCATCCGCGCTTGCCGCGGGGAAGCCGGCGGTATCATCTACCAATATGGTGGTGGCGCTGTCACTGACGTAGCTGGAAAGGCGGGTGCCGGTAGTGTCCAGCATCTGACCGATGACAAACAGCCCCTCGTGGGGAATGGTACCGCCGTGGTCGTCCTCCAGCCCATCAAGGAGCCAGACGCTCTCCATGGTGATGTCCACGCGCTTGCCGTTGACATCGGTGATGCCGTACTCCCACTCGTCGCCGACGTCAAGAGCGTCGGGCAGCCCGGCGGTCACTACCGTGCCGTTGGCGTGGGAACTGGCGTTGCTGGTCTGGGTCTCGGAGAGGTCATACCCCCTCTCGCCGCCGGCAGCCGGGTCAATGATAAACTTGTCCGGTTCTTTGCTGGTGTAATAAATATACTCGGAGCCAATCTTGATGACGCCCCGCTCCGGGAACAGCGCCGTGCCGTCGTTGGCGATATCCGGGTCATCAACCACCGGTATCTCCAGGTCACCGGCATCAATATCATCGCTGAGCTGGGTCTGTACTGAATAGTCCCACATTATCTTGTAGGTGGCGTCTTCTATACCGCTGTCAGAGGCGTAGAACTCCGCCATCGTGTCGGCAAAAGAGTGGGCGGCGGTGGTGCCGGTCATCATGAAGCTCAGAAACGGCGCCATGACCAGGCTGCAGACAACCATAAGGATAATCACCCAGCTCAGAACGTAGCCCGCCTCACTTCCCGCCGGATGGCGGGGGCAGGCTGCTTCCCGTACTGCTCTCTTTATCCACCGCATGATTTTCATTTCAGCCTCCTCACGACCGCCAACCTCTAGTAAAAGGGCCTGGGGTTAATCTTGTAAGTCCTCGTTGCCGTGGACTCCCACTCGCCGGACTTCCAGGGCATGTACTTGCCGACGTTCGCCGTTATGTCCACGCTTAGCTCCCACGCCCCGTAGTCCCAATAGCTGGCAGTAACGCCGGGGTCAATTGCTTCGGCGATAACAGCGTAGCTGGACAGCTCGGTGATGCCGGTTTCGCTGTATGTAATCAGGTAGCTGCGCGCCAGATTCCCTTCGCTGGCTTTCAGATTATAGAAGACCTGGTGATAGTCTCCGTTCCACCTGACCCAGTCCAGGGCAACCAGGAAACCAGCCGGCACGCCTTCCAGGTGAGGGGCAGCATCGTCTCCCCGGATGCAGCCGGTAAACGCGGGGTTATCGGGGTCGGTGTTGTCTATGCCGGTGTACCGGATGATTTCATCCTCAATTGAGATTATGCCGGAGTCAGGGAAGCCGGTCAGTCCGAGCGGGCTGTTCTTCACCACCGGGATGACGGTGTCAACCTCGTCAATGTCCCCTGAGAGTGCCGTAGACTTCATGTCATAGACCTGCTGGGACATCAGGGCATCGCGGGTAATCCAGTCACCGGCATCCTGTACCTGGC
>CAYUBP010000170.1:0-3398 GCA_964443115.1 uncultured Dehalococcoidales bacterium
TGGCAATAAAGACTGGCAGGCGCAGTGATGAGCTTGCCCTCACCATGCTGGTGGCAGAGCTGTGCGGGTAGTGCCGGTTCTCGACAAACCGGCTTCAGATAGGGTAAAGTGTTGATATGCCAGAGGCGAAACCAGTCTTAGCCATAGACCTGGGCGGCACCAAGATAGCCGCCGCTGTTATAGACGGGTCTCAGGTCGTTGCCAGGGAATACGTTCCAACGCTGGCGGCTGAGGGACCGGAGGCAGTAATCAGCCGGATATTTACGGCGGCTGACCGCCTGCTGGGCGCAGGTAAGTTGAGTGTGTCAAAGCTGGACAGTGTCAGTATCGCTGCTGCCGGCGGCGTGAGTAATGACGGCGTTATAACCTCGTCGCCGAACCTGCCCGGCTGGAGCAATGTGCCGCTGAGGGACATTGTGAGGAAACGCTATGGGGTAGATGTCTTCGTGGTCAACGATGCCAGTGCCGCTGCCCTGGGGGAGCATCGGCTGGGAGCGGGAAGGGGTACGAAAAATCTCGTGTACCTTACGGTGAGCACCGGCATCGGTGGGGGTATTATCATCAACGGCAGGCTGTACCTGGGGGCGGGCGGCTGCGCCGGTGAAGTGGGGCACATGACGGTTGATATTAACGGGGCAGGGTGCGCCTGTGGCAGCTACGGTTGCCTGGAGGTGTTAGCCTCGGGTACGGCTGTGGCTAAAGAGGCAATAAGACGCATCGGCTCCGGTGAGAAGTCTACGCTTGCGGGCATGGTGGGTAAGCCGGAGGATATTACTGCCGAGAAAGTGGCGGAGGCGGCGAGGGGTGGGGACGGGCTGGCTGCGGATGTTATCCGGCGGGCGGCGGCAGCCCTGGGGGTGGGCTTGGTGAATGTAGCCAATATATTTAACCCGGAGATGATTGTCATCGGCGGGGGGATGTCCAAGATGGGCGAGATGCTGCTTGCGCCGGCAAGGGAGGTAGTGATGAGCCGGGCTTTCAAGCTGTGCGCTCAGGCGGTGCGGATAGTCCCCGCTCAGCTTGGGGATGATGCCGGGCTGCTGGGGGCGGCTGTTTTTGCCCGTGAGCAGAAGGCAGGGAGGCATGATGAAGGTTCGTAAGGCGGTTATAACTGCGGCAGGCTGGGGAACGCGGTTTTTGCCGATTACTAAGTCGCAGCCGAAAGAGATGCTGCCGCTGATAAGCAAACCGCTGATTCACTATATAGTGGAGGAGGCAATCGGTTCCGGCATTGAGCATGTGGTCATGATTACCGCTATGGGCAAGCGGGCGATTGAAGACTATTTTGACCGCTCCTTTGAGCTGGAGGAATTTCTGCGGCGGAAGGGAAACACCAGGCTGCTCAGAGAGATGCGGGAGCTTTCCACCCTGATTGATGTCTGCTATATCAGGCAGAAGGAGCAGCTGGGGCTGGGACATGCCATCCTGACCGCCGGGGAAATTGTCGGGGATGAGCCGTTCGCAGTGCTGCTGCCGGATGACGTTATTGACAGCAGGACACCGGCTTTGAAGCAGATGCTGGAGGTCTATGACAATTATGGTGCTAATATAATTGCCGTTGAGCCGGTCGGTGCTCAGGACACGGTAAAATACGGGATTATTAAGGCGAAGCAGGTCGCCTCCCGGGTCTACCAGGTGCTGGGCCTCGTGGAAAAGCCAGAGCCGGAGCAGGCACCGTCCAATCTGGGGATAGTGGGCAGGTATATTCTTTCCCCCGGGATTTTTGAGGTCCTCAGGGTGACCCCGCCCGGACGTAACCAGGAGATTCAGCTAACCGATGCCCTGCAGCTATTGCTGGAGCGGCAGACGATATATGCCTGCGAGTTTGACGGGGTGCGCTATGACACCGGCACCCCGCTGGGCTGGCTGAAAGCCACCATTGATTTTGCCGTGAAGCACCCCGATTTCGGCAGTGAGCTGAAAGAGTATTTGAAGGGGCGCCTGTCTTAGCTCGTGAAAGGGATGTAGTATTATAAGAGGGGCTTCGCCCCTCTTTCAGAATCACTCTCCCTCTCCTTCTAATGGAGAGGGAGATAAAGAGGGTGAGGTTTACCAAGTGACCAGTGACGAAATCCGGGCAGCATATTTAGCCTTCTTTGAAGAGAAGGGGCATAAGATTATCCCCAGCTCGTCTTTGATTCCGCACCGTGACCCGACGTTGCTCCTGACCAATGCCGGCATGGTGCAGGTCAAGTCCTATTTCCTGGGGGAAGCCGTCCCGCCCAATCCCCGCCTGGCATCGTGCCAGAAGTGCTTCCGCACCACTGATATTGAACGCGTGGGTGACCCGACCCATCTTACTTTCTTTGAGATGTTGGGCAACTTCAGCGTCGGGGACTATTTTAAAAAGGAGGCGATTGCCTGGGCGTGGGAATTTGTTACCGGAAGGCTGAACCTGCCCGCGGAGCGGCTGTGGGTGACGATATATCTTGATGACGACGAGTCTTTTAACATCTGGCGCAGCCAGGGTGTCCCCGAGTCCAGAATAGTGAGGCTCGGTGACAAGGACAACTTCTGGGGGCCTGCCGGTAGCTCGGGGCCCTGCGGGCCGTGCAGCGAGATACACTACGACTTCGGGGAGGGGGTCGGCTGCGGTAAGGAGTCCTGCAACCCCGGCTGCGGCTGCGGGCGCTTCTCCGAAATCTGGAACCTGGTGTTTACCCAGTATAACCAGGACGAAAGCGGCCACCGCACCCTGCTCCCCAGGCCTAATATTGATACCGGCATGGGGCTGGAGAGGACGGCGGCGGTCGTGCAGGGCAAGCGCTCGGTATATGATACTGACCTGTTTAAGCCGCTGATAGAAAAAGTATCCGGACTGGCTGGTAAGAAATACGGTTCGGGTAATGATACCGATAATGCTATTCGTATCGTTGCCGAGCACAGCCGGGGCATCGCCTTCCTCATCGCTGACGGGGTAATACCGGCTAACGAGGGGCGGGGCTACGTGCTGCGCCGTCTGCTGCGGCGCGCCGCCCTCTTCGGGCGGAGGCTGGGGCTTGCGGAGCCGTTCCTGTCAGAGATGGCTGGAGCCGTAATTCAGCACATGGGGCATATTTATCCGGAGATATACCGGCGGCGGGGCTTTATCCTGCAGGTGACGCAGAGCGAGGAAGTCAGGTTCAGCGAGACGCTGAGCACCGGACTGGAATTACTGGACGGAATCATGGAGACGGCAACCGGCAAAATCCCGGGCGAACAGGCCTTCCGGCTCTATGACACGTACGGCTTCCCTGTAGAGCTGACCGAGGAGATTGCCCGCGGGCGCGGCTTTTCCGTTGATCTGGACGGCTTTGAACGGGAGATGGAGAAGCAGCGAGAGAGAGCGAGGGCGACTCACAGGTTTGACGTTGCGGAGAAGGTAAACTCTGGCGTATGTGGTGGACTCGGTATGCAGA
>CAYUBP010000171.1:0-3380 GCA_964443115.1 uncultured Dehalococcoidales bacterium
TCCTGATACTATTTTTGCATGCCTCCGTCATTGCGCTTACCCCATGTATCACCCCCCTTTCATAACTACTGTAGCCCGTGGAAATACAAGAGGGTCCAGACATACCTTCGCGGTATGCCTGAACCCTCTACTGGCTTGCCAATCCGACACATCACCTCATTGTATAAGCAAACCTTCATGCTCTGCCCCACCAGCCCCACATATTGCCCGCAGGTGATAATGTACAGAATTATTATGCAAGAACTATATTGATTGTAGCACCGCACAAAGACTTGTCAAGACCATCATTCGCCTGTCTCTCCCCTAAGACGATAGCTGTAGAGTAATTATGCCACAGATAAACGGTGCGTTCGCTGTGAAATTGGACTGGCTTAGGGAAATCATGCTCAGTGCTGAAAGCCTGGTTGATGCTGACGCTGGCAACTGTAACCGTTAAGCGGGGCGCCTAAGCAGCCTCCAGTTCGGCAACCGGCACGGTAAACGAAAAGCGGCTGCCCTTGCCTAGCTCGCTTTCTGCATAAATCTTACCGCCGTGAGCCTCAATCAGCCTCCGGGCAATGGTAAGCCCCAGGCCGCTGCCGCCGGTAGCCCTGGTGCGGGACTTGTCCACACGGTAGAAGCGCTCAAAAATTCTTGGAAGCTCATGGGGGGAAATACCCTCGCCGGTATCAGTCACGCTTACCTCCACCCAACCCCCCTGCTGCCTGGCGGCCACTACTATGCTGCTGCCCTGAGCGGTGTGAGCCACTGCATTCTCCAGGAGATTATGCAGCACCTGGCTAATCCGCTGGGCATCAACATTCACCGGCGGCATATTATCAGCGGGGTCAATGGCTAAGGATACACCTTTACCAAGCGCCCGGCTATGCACTGCAGCTACCGCACGATTGATTAATATGAATATATCTTCTGGCTGGCGGACCAGCCTCAGTTCGCCCGCCTCAGCAAGTGCCAGCTCCTGAAGGTCATCAACCAGCCGCGTCAGCAGCTCTACCTCCTCGTACAGAGACTGGATAGTAGCCGTATCCGGTGATACCACACCATCGCGGATGGCTTCCAGATAACCGCGGACATTAGAAAGGGGAGTCCGCAGTTCGTGAGCCACGTCAGCCACCATATTCCGCCGCAGCCCCTCCATCCGCTCCAGGTCATCCGCCATGGAGTTAAAAGTCTTTCCCAGTTCCCCGAGTTCACTCTTATCGGCAAACTCTACCCTCTGTGAAAAATCTCCATGCCCCAGTTGCCGGGCGGCAAGGGTGAGGCTCTTAATCGGCGCAGTGATACGGCGGGAAAGAAAGAAGGTCAATACCAGTGCTATCGCCACTGCCAGCAGTGCACCCAGAACAAGATAACGCTTGACCGCATCTGATATACTCACCAGCGAAGGGAAATACGCTGACGGCTCCGAACTTATGTAAAGAGTCCCTGCAAATCGCCGCCACGGTGACAGTAGGGTTATGCCCTGCACATCGGACTGGTACTGTTTACCCACCACTTCTCCCTGGGAATCAGCCACAGCAACACCGCTGGGATTGGTAAGTACAATCCGCAGCCCGTAGAGGCTGCCCCACTGCTCAACATAGGGCTGGATTCCTTCCAGGCTACCGTGCGTGCTATAGTAGCGGTCCAGCTCAAACGTTACCCGGGCAAAGCGTACCTGCTCGCTTTCCTCGCGAAACTCGCGGATTTCACCCTCGGTTGTCTGGCTGACAAACACGAAGACAGTGCCGATACCGACCAGTATCACCAGGGCGAAAGCCGCCAGCAGACGAAACCGCAGGCTATGTATCACCGGACACCTCTGAGAACTTGTAACCGGCTCCGTACACGGTCTTAATATACTCCGGGTGCCTGGGGTCAGGCTCCAGCTTCCGGCGCAGATTGAGAATATGGACATCAATAGTACGGTCAAAGCCCTCAAAATCGTAGCCGAGAGCCTTCTCAACAAGCTGCGCCCTGCTGAAGACCCTGCCCGGCTCCCTCGCAAGAATCCCCAGCAGCTTGAACTCAACCGTGGTCAGATTTAACTGCCTGTCGCCAAGGGTTGCTCTGCGCTTAAGAAAGTCCAGAGAAAGCTCGCCCTGGTTAATAACCTCCGGGTTACGCTCTCCCGGCATACGTCTCAACACCACCCGCACCCTGGCAGCCAGCTCCCTGGGGCTGAATGGCTTTACAACGTAGTCATCGGCACCCATGTCAAGACCGGTCAGTCTGTCCTGCTCGGTTGCCCGGGCAGTGAGCATGATTATCGGTACGTCAGAATCAGCCCTGATGGCTTTGCAGACCTCAAGACCATCCAGTCCAGGCAGCATCAGGTCCAGAACGATGAGGTCAGGATGGGCTTCCCGGGCCAGACGTAATGCTGTATTGCCGTCGTATGCAGTGAGTACCTTGTATCCATCCCGGCTCAGGTAAAGCCTGACCAGCTCCACTGTCTTTATATCGTCATCAACTACCAGGACCTTCTTACCCGTCATCACACTTAATATTATAATCAAAATGTTAAGACTTTGTTAATTTGTAAAATTGAAGGGGGAGAGGGGAACAACTCCCCTCTCCCCCTACCCGGCTCACTTACTGCCCCCGAGCCAGGTGTACCGATGGGCTGCCGATAATCAGCCCCGGCAAATTACTGGAGCCAGCCCCATCCACCGCGAAACACGCCACCCAAGCCTCTGCCTCCAGATTGCCCGCGTAGCCCAAGGTCAGGCTGTGTCTCCAGCCACTCCCTGTACGGGGTCATGTCCGGCTTTGACTGCCACCAAGTCCAGTACTCGTCAGCCTGCTCCTGGGTTATCTTGCCTTCCTCAACCAGAGCATCCAGACGGTCCTTCAGAGACTCTTCTCGCATCTCGCTCCTTGCCTGCGAGAAGGCGTCCTTAACCGTCTGCGAGTCCAGGCCCAGGATTTCGGCAACCCTCTCCAGCAGTGTCTTGGACCCGCTGTCCCCTTCTTCGTCAGCAGCCACCAACACGACATCTCCCGTCAGGCCATCGTCAGCGGCAAGGGCTACGCCGCCTATCACACCGACCACCAGTAAGGCAGCCACCAGCACTCCAATTATAAATTTCTTGCCTCTTCCCATTAGCTCACCACCTCTCTCTCGGATTCTTAGCTTATCATAACAGGTAAATACTAAAATCCTGTTAAGGCTCTCACCTCCTTTCCTACCTGCCAGCAGTGAGCTGCTGTATAGCCATTATCGCGTCGCTAATGCTTATTGCATAGCCCATTCCCTCGACCCCCACACTGGAAATCTTGGCGCTGGTGATGCCAATCACTTCCCCCCTCATGTTCACCAGCGGGCCGCCGCTATTGCCGGAGTTAATCGCGGCGCTGGTCTCAAGGAAGTGGTCAATCGCTTGACCTTCCACGGTCAG
>CAYUBP010000172.1:0-3311 GCA_964443115.1 uncultured Dehalococcoidales bacterium
GACCGGGGCGGCATTGTTGGCGATGACGGCAAGACCCACCAGGGCTCATTTGATATCTCCTACCTGAGCCTGATTCCTAACATGATCGTAGCCGCCCCCAAGGATGAAAATGAGCTTCAACACCTGCTCTATACTGCGGTAAAGGCACAGCGCCCCATGGCAATCAGATACCCACGCGGTTCAGGACTGGGGCTGGAGATGGACACAGAGCTACGTGAGCTTGCCATCGGCAAGGGCGAGATAGTAAGGTGTGGCGAAGATATAGCGATACTGGCGATAGGCACCACCGTGGCTCCAGCCCTGGAGGCGGCTGAGGAGCTAGCCGCCAGCGGGATTGAAGCAACAGTGGTCAATGCCCGCTTTGCCAAACCACTGGACTCGGGGCTTATGATTGACCTGGCAGGTCATATCAAGCGCTGGGTCACTGTGGAGGAGAATACACTGTGCGGTGGCTTCGGCGCCAGTGTTATTGCCCTACTCCAGGAATCGGGAATCCATGATGTTCAGGTGACAAGCATCGGTATTCCGGACGAGTTTGTGGAACAGGGCACCCAGGCTATCCTCCGTGCTAAGTACAACCTTGACGCTAACGGTATTGCCCGGCAGGTGTTAAGCTGCATAACGCCCCGGGCAAAAGCCATTTCTGAATAGCCCTGCCGCTTCTCTATGCGCCTGAAAGCAGCATCAGGCACTTTTAACCGTGGAGGGACGACCAGATGAACAAGATGACAGTCAGGGATATAGAGGTCAGCGGTAAGCGGGTCTTACTGCGGGTTGACTTCAATGTCCCCATAGACGAAACGAGCGGCGCAATAACCGATGACAGCCGCATCCAGGCAGCGCTGCCTACTATTGACTATCTCATCAGCCGCGGGGCAAAGCTCATCCTGTGCTCCCACCTGGGACGCCCCAAGGGGAAAATAGTTGACAAGATGAGACTGGCACCGGTGGGCAGGCACCTGGAAAAGACCCTGGGGAAACCAGTTATAATTGCAGGGGACAGCACCGGGGCTGAAGTGGAGGAAGCGACACGCAGTCTGGGTAACGGTGATATTCTGCTCCTGGAGAACATCCGCTTCCACCCCGGGGAGGAGGCAAATGATGCGGCTTTTGCTCAATCCCTGGCACGCTTAGCCGATGTGTATGTCAATGATGCCTTCGGCGCCGCCCACCGCGCCCATGCTTCTACGGTAGGTATAACCAAGTATCTGCCGGCAGTAGCCGGCTTTCTGCTGGAGAAGGAGGTGGAGACGCTGGGGGGCATACTGGCACACCCGTCCCATCCCTTTGCCACAATCGTCGGGGGCGCCAAGGTGAGCGACAAGATTGACATGATAGAGAACATCCTGGACAAAGTTGACTCCTTTCTCATCGGCGGCGGCATGGCTGCCACCTTCCTTAAAGCCAGAGCCTGTCCGGTGGGTATGTCACTCGTTGAGGATGACCGGCTGGAGCTTAGCCTCCGGCTGATGCAGGACATGGAAAAGAAAGGGGTGCACTGCCTGCTGCCGGTGGACGTGGTTGTTGCCGATGGAGAGGGTGCTGAGGCAAAAGCTAAGGCAGTGCCAGTAGATAAGATTCCCCCCGACTGGCGCATTGTGGATATCGGCCCGCAGACTGTTGGCTATTTTTGCAAAGAGCTGGACCGCTGCAAGACAGTGTTCTGGAACGGACCGCTGGGGATATACGAGATACCGCGGTTTGCCGAAGGCACTCAGGCAATAGCCCGGTGCCTGGCAAGTCTTGACGCAAGGACTATTATCGGCGGCGGCTCTACCGCCGAGGTGGTAACCGAGATGAAGCTGGCAGACAAGATGACATTTGTTTCCACCGGCGGCGGCGCCTCGCTGCGGTTCTTGAGTGGCAAGGCACTGCCCGGTGTTGAGGCGCTACAGGACAGGAAATGAGCAGCCTGGAGCTAATAAAAAGCATCTCACGGGAATCGCCAACTAAGATACTGCTGGCCGTTCTTGACGGACTGGGCGGCCTACCCGACCCGGAGACCGGCAGGACAGAACTGGAGACTGCCGCCACTCCGAACCTTGACCGGTTAGCCGCCGGCGGGGTATGCGGGCTTATTGACATGGTGAGCCCCGGGGTAACCCCCGGCAGCACCCCCGGACACCTGGCCCTGTTCGGCTATGACCCTATCGCCTGCAACATCGGGCGGGGAGTGGTCGAGGCGATAGGCATTGATTTTGACATGGAGCCGGGCGATATCGCCGCACGGGGCAACTTCTGTACTATTAATAACGACGGCGTGGTAACTGACCGCCGTGCGGGAAGAATCTCCACCGAGCAGTGCGCCGAGCTGTGCCATCTGATGGACAGGGCAACAATAGACGACGTAAGTATCTTCGTTCGCCCGGTACGGGAGCACCGCTTTGTAGTTGTCTTCCGCGGGGACAACCTCTCCCCGGATGTCAGCGATTCCGACCCCCAGCAACCGGGGTTAGTCCCGCGGGTAATCGCTCCCATGAACTCCAGGGCTATCCGGATGTCAAACATCGCCAACCAGTTTACCGCCCGGGCAAAGGTCATCCTTGCCGACCGGCACCCGGCTAACATGGTACTGCTCCGCGGCTTCTCTCTGCGCCCCCAGCTCCCTACCATGAATGAGGTGTATAAACTCACGCCGGCGGCGGTCGCCAGCTATCCCATGTACCGCGGACTGGCAAAACTGGTGGGCATGGAGGCACTGGAAACAGGCACCGGTATTGAGGACGAAATCAGGGTGCTAAAGCGCAACTATGCTAAATACGATTTCTTCTTTCTCCATATAAAGGGGACGGACAGCGCCGGCGAGGATGGGGACTTTGACCGCAAGGTGGCGGTCATTGAGCGGTTTGATAAGGCACTGCCCCGGTTGCTCCCCACCAAGCCCGATGTTATCGTCGTTACCGGAGACCATTCAACACCGGCGTTACTCAAGGGGCACAGCTGGCACCCGGTGCCGGTCCTTCTCTGTTCAAAATGGTGCCGCCCCGACCAGGTAACAGCCTTTTCAGAATCAGCCTGCGTCCACGGCGGATTGGGACGGTTCCCGGCAACCCAGGTTATGCCCCTAGCTATGGCTAACGCCCTGAAGCTCAACAAGTTTGGCGCCTAGTTGCTATGGGAACCAAGAGGGTGCCAAAGAGGGGCCTGCGTCCCTCTTAAGAAAATCTTCCCCTTACCCTCCTTAAGGTTAAGGGGACAAAGGGGATAGAGTAAAATAATGCGAACACCATTGATTGCCGGCAACTGGAAAATGAACACCACGCTGGGAGAGGCGGTATCACTGGTCAATGAACTACGTCAGGGGCTGGATG
>CAYUBP010000173.1:0-3310 GCA_964443115.1 uncultured Dehalococcoidales bacterium
CAAAGAGATTGCTTCGCTCCGCTCGCAATGACAACTAAGATTGCGTAAAAGGGGGCTCTGCTCGTTCTTAGCTGGCGGAATGTGCCGCCGCTGTGGCAGCTATATTGAACAAAAAATTGAATCAGGAGTTCAACTGGCGTTAGCCTTTTTGCTCCTGCCAAAGAGCGAGAGAAAGATGTGCAGCGCCAGCAGGACAACGAAGGGAATCCACAGTTGCTCGTGAATCCTGAATGCCAGGTTCTTGCCCAGCAGCCCGAAGGTCATCGCCTCCACGATTCTATACTGGGTGATGCCAAAGCCGGTCAGGAGATAAGCCGCTATAGTTGCTATCAGCAGCCAGTGTGCTACCTTGCGCACTATGTTTAATGTCCTACTCAAAGAAGTCTTCACCAACTTCGGCGGTGTTAGAGTACCCGCGGCTCTCCCAGAAGCCGCGGTAGTTCACGTCATCAGATAGCTCCATCGCCACTATCCACTTTATCCACTTGTAGCCCCACTTGCTCTCGGCTACCAGCGCAAACGGGTAGCCCCGCTCCGGTGGCAGGGTGAGCCCGTTCATCCTGTAGGCTATCATGATGTTATTGTTGACTATGTAGTCAAGCGGTAGTGACGTGGTATAGCCGTCCTCGGCATAGAATATGACTATACTAGCTTCCGGCAGCACCCCTGCCTCGTCCAGCAGGTCACGCATAAGCACCCCTTCCCACAGAATCTTAACATACCACCCCTCCACGCAGCTCAGCGTGGTTACCTTCATGTAGCTCTGGTGTTCGTTAATAACCTCGTCATAGGTGTATACCTTATCACTGGCTACCAGCCCCGTAATCCCCAGGCGGTAGTCCTGAGTGCTGATGTACTGGGGCCCGTGAATGGAGTTTTCCCTGAAGTCATTGATAGAATCAAGCCTCTCGCCCTCGTATTCCCTGACCTCCACCCCCGGCAGTTCTATACTGTCACCGGAGCAGCCGCCAAGAACCGTGGCGAGAACCAGAAGGAGCAGGACGCCACAGGTAACAGTCTTTCTCATCGCCTCACCCCCGCTGCAAATGTCCCTATCTATATTCTATCAAGACTGCCCCCGAATGTGAAATTTGAGCCAGCTAATGACAGACGCCATCGCCTGCTCGTTTTGCCGCAGCCGGTGACCGGCGCCTTTTATAATGACGAGCTGTTTGGGCTCCCCCGCTGCCTGGTAAAGCCGGTGCGCCTGGCTAACGTCAACCACCTCGTCCTGGCTGCCGTGCACCAGCAGCAATGGTCTGGGGGAGATACCTGAGACGTGACTCGCGGGGCTGACCTGCCTGAAGCCCTTGAGCCACTCGTCGATGGAGGGCGGGAAGTCCTTATCCCTGATTACGCCGATATCGCGGAAGTGGCTTATAGCCTGCCCGGCGTTGTCCGGGGTGAAAAGGCTGAACTCGGCGGGACAGGAGCAGGCGGCTACGGCGGAAACGCGCCTGTCCTGTGAGGCGATATATATTGATACTGCCGCCCCGCCGCTGAAGCCCAGCAGCGACAGTTGGGAGCGGTCAACCCCGGGTAAAGCCCATAGATAGTCCAGGGCTGCCCTGAGGTCTCTCGTCCAGCCCATAATATCAAAGTTGCCGGAGCTTGCCCCGCTCCCCCGTAAGTTAAATATCAGGACGGCAAAGCCTTCGCCGGAAATCTTCTCTGCCAGCAGCGGATAGCCGCGGTCACCGGGGTCGGGGAGCCGGGTGGGGATACCGTGGCAGATGCAGACGGCAGGGTATGGAGCCTTACCGTCAGGAATGTAAAGCCTGCCGGCAATATCTAGCCCGTCTACCTTCAGGACTATCGCCTTTACTTTGGTTGCGCTCACTTTAGCAATACGAAGAATTCTTGATTACCGGAAGCCCCGGCTATCGGCGACGTCACCAGCCCCCGGAGCCTGAAGCCGCGGCCTACCGTCCAGGTGATAAACCGCCCCAGCACACGGGCGTGCACCTCCGGCTGCCGGATAATGCCGCCTTTGCCCACTTCCTCCCGCCTCGCCTCAAACTGGGGCTTGACCAGGACGATGATATTGCCGCCGCTCCTGAGCACGTTAGCCACTGATGGCAGCACCTTTTCCGCGGAGATGAATGAAAGGTCAACGGTAGCCAGGTCAACCTTCTCCGGCAGGGAGATGGGGTAGCGGGCATTCACCCTCTCCATAACTACCACCCGCGGGTCCTGCCTCAGGGCATAGTCCAACTGCCCGTAGCCGACGTCAATGGCGTAGACCCGTCTTGCGCCCCGCTTGAGAAGACAGTCAGTAAAGCCGCCAGTTGAGGCCCCCACGTCAGCCGCCACCAGCGAGGAGACATCCATGTGGAACCGGTCAAGCGCGTAGTCCAGCTTGACACCGCCGCGGCTAACAAAAGGAGGCGGTTTGACTATCTCAATTACCGCCTCCGTATCTACCGGTATTCCGGGCTTGGTGACCGCTTCCCCGTCCAGTGTCACCTCACCGGCTAAGACCAGCGCCTGAGCCTTCGCCCGGCTCTCCACCAGCCCCCTGTCCACCATAAGGCTGTCAATGCGCCGTTTCGTCAAAAATCACCCTAGCGGGCTCTCACCTGTGCCGTGTAGCCTTTCTTCTTTAGCTCCGCGAGAAGCTGTGCCGGGTCGTCCTTGTTGATATGAACAACTGCATCTTTGCCCGTCTGGTCTGGCATTTGCTCAAGGTTGAGCGTGATGAGTTCCATCCCTAGGCGGTTTATGATTGACATTATCTCTTCCAGAGCCTTGCTGCTGCCGCCGCCCCCGACCCAGATGCGGCTGCCCGGCTCACTGAGCCCCAGCACCGGATTTACTATCTTGTAGAACATATCATCGGTGGTTACCACGCCCACCACCCGTTCACCCTCTACCACTACCACGGAGCCTACCTTGTGGGACTGGGCGAGCGCTACCGCCTCCTCCGCGGTCGCATCCGGCGGCACGGTAATCACGCTCTTCTCCATGACGTCCTTTACCGGCGTCTTCTCCAGGAGGTAGCCTACCTCCCAGACGGTGAGCGACGTAGCCTTGGAGGGGGAGACGCTCTCCAGCCGGCGCTCGGTGACAATGCCGACCAGCTTACCCTTGTCCACCACCGGCAGGCGGCTGATGCGGTGCGCCGCCATAATCCTCTTGGCATCGGCGATACTGGTGCTGCTGGGAATGGTGATTACATTGGTTGTCATAATATCACGGACGTTCATTTCTACCTCCAGTTTAATTATATCAAAATGCTACCACTGGACAAACATCGGCATTATAACGTGGACATAGTTATCAACGCCCACAGGTTTGATGACCCCCGGGC